>JANYCE010000037.1 GCA_025360445.1 Betaproteobacteria bacterium | reverse complement strand
CTCCGGAGTCGTCGGATGCGGCCAGTCGCTGCCCCATACGAGACGCTCGGGCGCCGCTTTGACGAACGCCTGCGCAACCCGGGTTGCCTCCGGATAATCGGGCGGGCCGATCTTGCTGTTTGAATAAGCACCCGAAAGTTTCACCCACGTGCGGCCTTTGTTAAGAAGGTCGAGGATGATCGCGTGCGACGGATGGGCAACGACGGGAACGCGCGCTGCACGCGGCGTTCACTGAAAGTACATGCCGCCGTTCACCAGATAGTTTTGACCGGTGATGAATCCCGCGTTTTCGCTCGCAAGGTAGAGCATCAGCGAGACCACTTCTTCCGCCTTGCCCATGCGGCGTATCGGCTGCGCGGCGCGCAGCGCTTTGGGTTTTAGATTCGCATCGCGCTCGACGTCGATCGTGCCCGGGCCGATGCAGTTGGCGGTGATTTCATGCTCCGCAAATTCGCGCGCGAGACCGCGCGTGAAGCCGACGATACCGAGCTTCGCCATCCCTTTGGTTACACTGCCGCCCAATAGCGGATCGATGCCGGAAAAATTGATGATGCGTCCCCAGCGCTGCTCAATCATCAGCGGCAGCACAGCGCGGCAAATATTTCGCGGGCCGCCGAGGTTGACGCGAAAACTTTTTTCCCAGTCTTCGTCAGACACTTGCAGAAACGGCGCGGTATCGACGCGGTAGACCGCGTTGTTGAGCGCGACGTGCACCGTGCCGAGTTCGGCGGCGACTCTGTCCACAAACGCCGACACTGATTTTGGATCGGCGACATCGCATTGCGCGGCAACCACCCGCGCACCCAAGGCACGGCATTCGGCCGCGACTTCATCTAACTGCGGCATCTTCGCACTCGTGCACAGCGCGAGGTTAGCGCGCTCACGTGCAAATGCGACCGCCGCGAGCCTGCCCATGTTGCGGCTCGCGCCGGTGATCAAAACGGTCTTGCCCTTGAGTGCAGTTTCCATATGGTCCGATCGATAAGAGTAGTTTGTATTATGCAGGCATTGTACTGATGAGGCGCCTCGCTACGCATGGTGCGTCTGCTAGACTTATCGGCATCCGGCACTATTTCTAACTCGAAGCCACACCAAGTAGTTGCGATGGCAGCAGTAGAGCCCGGCGCAATCGTCCAACCGGAATGCACCTGCGGAAAATCCGGGCGCCGCCCATAATTTTAATTATCAATGGAGGAGAGCATGCTAACAGTCACCGTAATTCGCGCCATTGCCGGGAGCTTGGCCGCGGCGCTCATGATACTGCCCGCATGGGGCGCCGAGAGCAGCAACATGACGCTCGCCGGCTATCACGATCTGCAGGCACGCACCGCGTATCAGCCCGTTGTGCAGCGTCAGGGCGACCGCTGGATCGCTTACGTCGGCCATCACGGTGACAACAAACTGAATTCGCTGACTGGCAAGATGGAAGACAACGGCACGTCGATAATCGACGTAACCGACGTCAAGCGTCCGCAGTATCTGGCGCATATTCCCGGCGAAGTCGGCAAAGCCGAACAAGGCGGCGCGCAGATGGTGCGCGTGTGCAGCGGCGACGACTTGCCGAAAGGCGTTAAAGGCAAATTTTATCTACTCCGCCCTTATGGCAATCAGGCGCACGAAATCTGGGACACGACCGACCCCGCGCAACCGCATCTCGTGACGACCGTCGTGCGTGGATTGCGCGGCACGCACAAGAGCTGGTGGGAATGCGATACCGGCATCGCGTATCTGGTCGGTGGCGACCCGCAATGGCGCAGCAATCGCATGACGCAGATTTACGATCTGTCTGACCCCGCCAAACCGGTGTTCATTCGCACGTTCGGCCTGGCGGGACAGGAGCCGGGCGCGACAGGTCCCACGCCGATTACGCTGCACGGTCCTATCTCGACCGGACCGAAAGGCAACCGCGTGTACTTCGGTTACGGCACGAATTTAGACGGCGTCATGCAGATCGTCGATCGCGACAAGCTGCTTAACGGACCTCAAGAGGCTACGCGCGAGAATTTGTTGTATCCGCAAATCGCCCGCCTGGATCTGATGCCGTACAACGGCGCGCACACCGTTTTTCCGCTGCTCGGCGTCGACATGCCGGAATTTGCGAAGGCGAAGTACGGCAGCCCACGGGATTTCATCGTCATCACCGACGAATCGATTCAAAAAGAGTGCCTTGAATTCCGCCAGATGGTGTGGATCGTCGACATCACGCACGAAACAAAACCGATGGGCGTCTCGACCTACACAGTACCCGAGGCGAGCGGGAACTTCTGCGCGCGTGGCGGGCGCATGGGAACGCACTCGTCGAACGAAAGTTTTACGCCGATCTATTACAAACGCATCATGTTCTTCGCCGCCTTCAACGCCGGCGTGCGCGCAGTCGACGTGCGCGACCCATACCATCCAAGAGAAATCGGCTACTACATTCCGCCGATGACGAAGGAAACCATTGTGCTTGAGTCCCCGCCGGGTGCTAAGCGCATCTTCCCGCCGACGGAAGTATCGGGCAAGCGCGCGATCCAGACCAACAACGTGGAGGTCGACGATCGCGGCTACATCTATATCGTCGATCGCGCCAATACGGGCATGCATATTCTGGAGTTGACCGGTTCGGCGCGCGGGATCGCTAACTGGCCGAAAAAATAAGTTGTCGATGCGTGGTCGCATGAAGCTGAGTCGGATACGAGCGTCAAGCATCCGGTCGACGGTGACGTAACGCCCGGCAACGCGGCATTGCCAATCTAGCCGTGCTGACGGCACTAAACCGCCCGCATGAATTGCGATTGCACGGCGCACTTAGCAACGGGCTGAGCAAAGAAGAAATCTCCGAAGTGCTGCTACAGACGGGAGGGTGTTGCGGGCTTTCCGCGGCAGTCGCAAGTTTTCGCATCATGCAGAAAGTTTTTGCCGAGCGCGCCGCATAACATCTCGAAACGCTGGTTACGGATCAATGTAGAGCAAAGGCATCTGCTATGCTGCGCGCCATTCGATTTAAGGGAGTGTTAAACCATGAAACTGTTACTGGCGATTTGCCTGAGTCTTGCCGTCGCATGCGCCGGCGCAGCCGACAAGCCGGCGGCCGCGCCATTTGGTGAATCGGTGAAAGGCGAAGTACTCGAAACGCTCAACGCGCCGGGCTTCACTTACCTGCGGCTAAAAACAAAAGAGGGCGAAGCCTGGGCGGCGATCCCCGCGACGCCAATCAAAACGGGCGCCGAGGTCACGATCGAGAACGTGACCAGGATGAAAAACTTCGAAAGCAAATCACTGAAGAAAACTTTTCCGGTAATCTTACTGGGCGATCTTGCCGGCGCACCGCGCGGCGCCCAGGCCGTTGCCAACGAAGTAGCAGCCGCCCACGCCGACGTCGCCAAGCCGACCGGTGCGCCCGATGCAAAAGTAGCCAGGGCGACAGGCGCCAACGCGCGCACCGTGGCTGAGATCATCTCGAAGAGCGCCGAACTCAAAGACAAGCCGGTGATGGTCCGCGCCAAGGTCGTCAAGTACAACGGCGGCATTATGGGCAAGAATTGGGTTCATCTGCGCGACGGCTCCGGTTCCGCGGCCGACCAGACAAACGATCTGATGGTGACGACCGCGAGCGAGGCCAGGGTGGGCGACGTGGTGCTCATGCAGGGAACGATCCGCACGGACAAAAATTTTGGCGCCGGTTACGCTTATAAGGTCATGGTCGAGGACGCCACGCTGCAAAAGTGACCGGCGTGCAGCGCGGCGTGCGCCAAGACGCCGTCGAACTCGTTGGCGATCCGCCCGATGAAACAGGCACGTTCATTCGCGCGGAAATGGCGCGCTGGCCGAAAATTGTCAAAGTTGAAGGCTGACATACTTTTGTTGCAGTGCGAAATTCGAAATGTCCGCCCACTCTGCGATCCGATTTTCGCCTACAGTACACTTCCATGACGTTGGTACTGTGGCGCAACGTACAGATAAAAAGCCGCGTTATTTCGTAAGCTATTGATTGTGACAAGACCGCATCTGCCGTTAAGGATGCCTCGACCTTAACTGAATGAGGAGTTCACCATGAAGAAAAGCTCAACTTTAAAAATGGCTTGTATCGCCGCTACCGTCGCATTGGCCGGTTGCGCGGAACAGCCGACCTACCCGTCGCAACAGTACCCTTCGCAGGGATATCCATCACAAAGCAACACGTCCCGCAACGTTTCCATAGGGACCGTTGAAAGGATCGAAGTCGTCGGCCGAAAAGATCCCAACAACATCGCCGGCACGGTTATCGGCGGAATCATTGGCGGATTGATCGGTAACCAAATCGGCGGCGGCACCGGCAACACAGTGGCCACCATTGCGGGGGCCGCAGGCGGCGCTTACGCAGGCAATCAGGTTCAGTCGCGCAAACGCGCTGATCACGAGTCGTTTCGCGTAACCGTGCGCATGGACAATGGTTCGTACCAGACCGTTACTCAGGACAACATCACGGACTTGCGCACCGGCGATCGGGTGCGCGTGGATGGCAACAATATTTCGCGCTACTAATGTGAAGCGGTGGGGGGCGCTGAATTTGACGCGGCCCCCGCGTGCATGCAGTTTATTGCGCTTTATCGAGGGTCGACAGCGCTTTCATCGCCAAAAAATACTGCAAACCTTCATCGAGCTGCTTGCGTAGTGGATGGGTAATCGCCATCCGTATATAAGGCAAGGAGCATGTCCGGTTTTCTCGCGGGCTGTTCAGCGAGTTGCCACGCGCACGGCAGCAGCGCCTCACGCGGCATCGGTTCCGCAACAAAGCCCGATGTCCTTCTCTTCCAACACATTGATGCACGATCAATCCACCCGCGCGCCGGAGTCCTTGATCACCTTCGCCCACTTGGTGACTTCCAGTTTGATGTATTCGGTGAATTGCTCGGACGTGTTTGCCACCGGATCGAATCCCAGTACTGCCAGCCGCTCTTTGGTATCGGGCTGCGCAACAATGGCGGCGATGGCGCGATTGAGCTTTATCACGTGCGCCTTAGGCGTGCCGGCCGGCGCAAAAAACGCGATCCAGGTGTAATCTTCGTAGCCTGGAAATCCCTGCTCGGCGACGGTGCCCACCTCGGGCAGCGATGGCATGCGCGCGGGGCTCGTCACCGCGATGCCGCGTATTTTTCCAGACTTAATGAGCGGTACGGTCGGCGGCATAGCAGTCAGGCCGATCGGTATCTGGCCCGCGGCCACTGCCAGCATCGCCGGCGCGGCACTGCTATATGGGATATGCGTGACGTCGAGGCCCACCATCAATTTCAGCAAACGCTCGCCGGTCAGATGCGGCGTGCTGCCCGCGCCGGCCGAGCCGTATGAAAGTTTTTGTTTTTTGCCGAGCGCTATCAACTCCTGCAAATTGTTCGCGGCAATCGACGGATGCACGAACATCATGTTGGGGCTCACGCCGGCGTTGATGATCGGCGCAAAATCTTTGAACGGATCGTAGCCGGGGTTTTTGTAAAGGCTCGCCGCGGCTGCGTACTGGCTGCTGTTGCAAAGCAGCGTGTAGCCATCGGGTACCGCCTGCGCAGCAAGGCGGGTTGCGATAGTACCGCCGGCGCCGCCGCGGTTGTCGATCACGATGGACTGGCCGAGCATGTCCGCGAGTTTTTGCCCCACCACGCGCCCCATGATATCGATCGGCCCGCCGGCAGCGCCGCCGGCAAGCACGCGGATCGGACGCTCGGGATACATTTCAGCACCGGTGCACGGCATCGCCAGCGCCAGGGCGGCAACCGAAAGAGCGCATAGCCAGCTTGTTTTCATCGCATTACTCCGTGGTTATCGCATTTATTTTTGTTTCATCCGATCACGCACTCTCAAGCGTCCAGCACCGTGATACATGCGTGCGTTGCATGATGTTACACGCACTTGCTCTGCGCTATGATGGCGGCACAATGATTCGGCCGGTGTTTTCACGGCGAACGAACCGGCCGTATTCGCGGCCCGACCAGGAGAAATTTAATGGCGGAAAAAATGAAGGGGTCGCGGCTCGTTGCCCATTTGTTGAAGGCGCACGGCGTCACTCACGTGTTTTTTATGGATGCGGTGCTGCGACGCGCGCTGGCCGAGATGGAGGATTTCGGCATCACGCGCATTCTCGGCCACTCCGAAAAAGCGGTCGCCTACATGGCAGACGGCTATGCGCGTGTGTCCGGCCGTCCCGGCGTCTGCATGGCGCAATCGGTGGGGGCTGCGAATCTCGCATCCGGCATGCAAGACCCATACCTCGGCCATTCACCGGTGATCGCATTAACCGGCCGCCATGTTGCGCCGTTTCAGTATCGCAATGCGTATCAGGAAGTCGATCATGGTCCGCTGTATACGCCGGTCACTAAATTTCACGGCCGCATCGACACCCTGGAACAACTTCCGCTATTGTTTCGCGCGGCATTTCGCGAAGCAACGACGGGCACACCGCGACCCGTGCACCTCGACGTCGCCGGGTTCACCGGCGATGCGTTGACGCCCTTCGAAGGTACGTTCGATCTCACGGTGGATGACGCGCACACGCGCTTCCCCGCCTTCCGCCCCGCGCCTGATCCGGCGGCGGTGGAACGCGCCATTGTTGCGATCAAAGCGGCCAGGCGGCCGGTGATCGTCGCTGACCGCGGCGTGATTATCGCGGATGCCGGCGCGGCGCTCGCGCGGTTTGCCGAACGCATACAGGCGCCGGTCGTCGTCACGCTCGACGCAAAGCATGCGATGCTCGAAGAGCACAGTCTTTTTCGCGGCTCGGTTGGACTCTACGGGCGCGGTTGTGCCAACCACGTGGTCGCCGAAGCCGACCTCGTGATTTACGCGGGCAGCAACACGAGCGACCACACCACTGCCAACTGGACGATGCCGAAACAAGGCACCGCGATAATTCAGATCGATATCGATCCGCTTGAAATCGGCCGCAACTATCCGGGCGTGGTCGGCATACTGTCCGACGTCCGCGCGGCACTCGACGCGCTCGCGACGGACACCGACGCGATGAAGCATGACGACTGGCTCGCGCATACCCAGAAATACGTCGAAGAATGGCGCGTCGAAGCCGAGAAAGCGCGTTCGTCCGAAAATATCCCGATGCGTCCGGAGCGCTTGTGCAAAGAACTCACCGAAGTGCTGCCCAAAAATGCGATCTTGATCGCGGATACGGGCTATGCTGCACTGTGGACCGGCACACTGGTTTACCTGCGCCATCCGACGCAACAGTATTTCCGCGCCGCCGGTTCGCTTGGCTGGTCGTTCCCCGCATCACTGGGCGCCAAATGCGCCGCACCCGACAAGCCAGTGATTTGTTTCACCGGCGACGGCGGCTTCTTCTACCATCTGCCCGAACTCGAAACCGCGCGACGCCGCAACATCAAGACGGTGACCATCGTCAACAACAACCATTGTTTGTCGCAGGGCCTGCGCAACCTCAACATCGCGTACGAAGGCCGCGCCGAACCCAACCGTAAAGACGAATGCTACGAATACCGTGAAACCGACTTCGCCAAAGTCGCGCAATCTTTCGACTGCTTCGGCGTCACCGTCGACAAACCTCAGGACTTTAAGAAAGCGTTTGAAGCGGCGATGAAATCCGATCTGCCAGCAGTGATTGACGTTAAAACCGAGTTTGCGGTGCAGGCGCCGCTGCCTTGGGTGCCGAGTGCATTGTGAGGCGTGAGGAGTCAGGGGTGAGGTCATTACCCGCCCGCTATTTCTCTCGACAAACGCTCGGCGTATCATGGCGCCTGACACAGGAGCAGGATAATGACCCAACTTCTTGAGCAGGCCCTGACCGCAATCGCGAAGCTTGCGCCGCCCGAGCAAGACGCAATCGCGACAATTCTGATCGAAGATCTCGCATCCGAGCAGCGCTGGGCGAAATCTTTCGAAAAGTCTCAAAACCTGCTCGCCAGGCTTGCCGACGAAGCACTCGTCGAAGATCAGGCAGGACTGACAAAGCCGTTCTGACCGTTGTGCAATCCCGCACGACCGCGAAGTTTCGCGCGCTCTATGACGCGTTGCCCAAACGGATGCAGGAGAAGTCGAGGGCAAGCTACCGATTGTGGTCCACCGATTCCTCTCGTGCCTTCTTAAGTTACGAAGCTTTGCGCGAATAGAAACCTCTGAATTTAAATGCCCGGTTAATAGCTTTATCCGAATCGCAGCGCGCCTTAACAAGCATATGGCCAAAATAAATGTCTAGACAAATTAACGCGAACAGGCCGCGCCTTTGGAAGAGCGACATTGCGGCTTCCGTCGACCAGTTTAACCAGTGGTTTATGCGCTTCGCGCCCGTTGCGTTTCGCTCGACACGCGTCAAGACTACCGTGCATGTAAAAGCTGCGTTGCTCGCTACCCGCGACCTGCGCAGCATCGACGCCGCCACGCTTCAGGCTAATCCGGGCGCGCTGTCAACGCTCCGCATGTGTACGGCTCCGCCGCTAGCCGTGGACCGGTTGATCGGCTTAGCCGACGCAAATAAGAACCTTGTTGGTCGGATGGAAGATGGCAAGCTCCCGACCAAAATGAATGCGGCCGATTTGAAAGTAGAACTGACTAAACTCTGCCGCATCATCTCAAGACTGCTGGACCGCGACATCTTTCCGTGGCTGGACGCCGCGAAAGACCCAACTGATCACGAACGCGACCGAGCATCAACGATCGTCGCAGACCGCCTATGCAGCGCCGTGGCAAACCCAATCGTCCGCAACGCTCAGGAGCAGCGGCAACTCAAACTCGTGGGCGATTGGCTCGACACTCGAGGCTATCGAAAGCAAGGCCACCCCAGTGGGAAGCCGCTGACCGAAATGGCGGCCGCGACGTACACGTTCCGCATGAACCTCGCGGTCGGCAAGACGTTAAAGGTGAACATCCCGGTTGACGTGGTGATTCAGCCCAAAAAGCTTCGCAAGGATCGGCTGCCGATTCTGATTGAGGCTAAGTCGGCTGGTGACTTTACCAACACCAATAAGCGGCGCAAGGAAGAGGCGACCAAGATCCACCAACTCCAAGCCGCGTATGGGAAAACAGTGCCATTCGTACTTTTTCTCTGTGGTTACTTTGGCAGCGACTATCTGGGTTACGAAGCCGCTGAGGGCATTGATTGGGTCTGGGAGCATCGAATTGATGACCTTGTGAAACTGGGGCTATGAATCGCACGACTGCCCTCCAACACGACTCCGTCGAAACACGCCGACAGGCAATTCAGGCGGATATCGATACGCGCAAGTCAGCAGCGGAGCGAAATCGCCTCGGCCAGTTCGCGACACCAAATGCCCTCGCCGTCGATATTGCTCGCTACGTCGAATTAGTCATTGGCCAGACCAAAGCCCGTATTCGCTTCGCAGATCCGTCGATCGGCTCGGGAAGTTTCTTTTCAGCGGCGCTCGCAGTCTTCGGCTCCAAGCGAATCGAAAGTGCCGTCGGGATCGAACTCGATCCCGCGTTCGCCGATGCGGCCCACAATTTGTGGGCCAATGCAGGACTTGAAGTTGTGCTAGGCGATTTCACAAGAGTCGTCGCCAATGGCTCCTGCCCCCTCTCGCCCAACGTCATCTTGGCGAACCCGCCCTACGTTCGCCATCATCATATGGGCAGAGAGGACAAGAAGCGCCTGCAACGCCTCGTGGTTAAGATGACCGGCGTTAACGTCAATGGTCTTGCGGGTCTATACGTCTATTTTATTTTACTCGCCACAGCGTGGATGGAGGACGATGGGATCGCCGCGTGGCTCATCCCCTCGGAGTTCATGGACGTCAACTACGGCGCAGCTCTCAAAGCGTTCCTCACTGATCGCGTTACGCTTATCCGCGCTCACCGCTTCGACCCCGACGATATTCAGTTCGGTGACGCCCTTGTATCATCAGTTGTACTGGTACTTCGCAAAGCGCCCCCGATTGCGGCTCATCTCGTCGAGTTCACCTTTGGCGGTACGCTGGACAAGCCACATGCCAGCGACCTTGTTCCCAGTGAAAAATTGCGCGAGTCTCGCAAGTGGACCGTGTATCCGAGTCATGCCAAAAACGACCGGCATACGCTTGGCGATAGCCACAGTCCGAGACTTGGAGATTTCTTTCGTGTACAACGTGGCATCGCCACTGGCTGCAACAAGTTTTTTGTCCTCGATCGCGCCGACGCGAAGAAGCGCAACCTTCCAAGCAAGTACCTCCGTCCGATCCTTCCCAGCCCGCGCCATCTTAAGACAACGATCATCGACGACGGTGCTGACGGTTATCCACTCATCGACCGCCAACTGTGCGTGATCGATTGCGACCTGCCCGAGCCGATGGTCGAGGCGATGCACCCTGCTCTTTGGGAATACCTTCAAACGGCCCGGTCGCTTGGCATCATGGACGGCTATCTGATCAGCAAACGCAGACCTTGGTATAAACAGGAACAGCGAGAGCCTACCCTGTTCCTCTGCACATACATGGGCCGTGGCTCTGATGACAAGCAACCGTTCCGCTTCATCTGGAACCGATCGAAAGCAATTGGCACGAATCTCTACTTGATGCTCTATCCACAAAACAGCCTTGCGGCGATGCTTCGTCGGCATCCCGACCGTGCCGAAACCGTCTACGCTTTACTCGGTCAAGTCACAGGCTACGAACTCCGGGGCGAAGGTCGGGTTTACGGTGGCGGCTTGAACAAGATTGAGCCGAGCGAACTGGCGCGCGTTTCCGCAGCGTCGTTTTTGGAGCTTTGGCCTGAACTCAAGACCGATGTGCAGCCGCAGGGAAAACTCTTCGCCTAAGCCACGGGTTCACCGCAGGCGCAACCTAACAAGCGCTACACTAACGGTTATTCCGCTGCCTCCCCCAAAGTCGCCGCTCGCTTTTCCCCCAGTACGATTTGCCGATCACCTTATGGTGCGAGATCTGCGTCGGCACACCGCCAGGCTCTCCGATCGCGATGGTTTCTTTCACACTGTCGAGCACGCGCGATGCTTCATCTCGCATGTGTGACGTGTGGACGCCCAGCAACGGCGCGACGACCTTCTGCAGTTCGACCACCTCGTCGAGCGGCGTAAATTACCGGGCACGTAGAAAATTTCTGTACTCAACCCGAACGCGCCGTCGCGCATGCCATCGCGAACGATTGCGCGCATGCGGTCCAACTCGTCGGCCGTCGCGGCGCGATTGGCAAGCCCGATAACCGCCTCACGCTCCGAACCCTGTCCGATGAAGCTGCCGATATTGAGCGATTTCGGCAGCGCTGCCAGCTTGTCGAGAAACGGCTTGAGCGGGATCGGCGAACTGCCGTCAGGGCCTTCCATAATAGTGGTGACGCCCTGACGCACGTAATTGTCGGCGGTCGGCACTTGAAAAATGCCGCGTATCGCATGCGTATGCATGTCGATGAAGCCGGGTGCAACGACGATGGGTGAATTGACCAGGCCGCGAAAAAAATTCAGTGGCTATCGATCTTGCCGATTAGCCACCGGGTTGCGCGATCGGCGATCGGCACTGCAATAAATGCGGCGCCGGTAGCAAACGGCCAGGCCACGGCGTACGCGATCATCCAGCGTCGTAGAAAATCGGGCGGCAAGCCCAGGTTGATAAAAGTGATAACGGCGGTCATTAGAAATGCCATGATGGCCGCGACGATCACGGGGCGGATGAAACGCGCTTTGCTTCGCATCGCGCTCACTCCGTTGTTACCCCGGCATCACGCACGACTTTCTTATATCGATTGGTTTCCACGGTGATGAACGCGCCGAACTCAGCGGGCGTGTTGCCGACCGGATCTGCACCTTGCGCCGTCAGGTTTTCGCGGATTGCTTTTGAATTGATGATGCGCGCAACTTCGCCGCTTAATTTTTTAAGCACTGGCGGCGGCAGGCCGCGCGGGCCGACCATCCCGTACCACGCAATCGACTGATAACCCGGCAGCGCCGCTTCCGCGACAGTTGGCATGTCGGGCCATGCCGCATTACGCTTAGAGGTCGTGATCGCCAGACCCCGCAGCCTGCCGGATTTGATATGCGGCGTCAGCGACAAAATCGTCGAGATCATCATGCTGACCTGGCCGCCGACGGTATCGAGCAAGCCCTGGTTGCCGCCTTTATACGGAATATGCACGAGTTCAATATTCGCCATCGATGCGAACAGTGCGGTCGCGAGATGCTGCGACGAGCCAACGCCGCCTGACGCGTAATTGAGGCTCTTTTTTTGGGCGAGCGCGATCAACTCCTTCACGGTGTTCGCCGGAACGGATGGATGCACGGTCACCATCAATGGCAGCACGGCGGCGAGGCTCACCGGCGTAAAATCTCTTTGTGTGTCGTACGGCAGATTTTTCTGCAGCAGCGGATTGATCGCGTGCCCGATCGCAACGAATAACAACGTATGACCGTCCGGTGTCGCTTTGGCCGTCATATCGGCGGCGAGAATCCCGTTAGCGCCCGGCCGGTTGTCGATGACGACCTGCTGGCCCCAGGCGGTCGTGAGATTCTGGCCGACGAGTCGCGCGAGTATGTCGGTTGCGCCGCCCGGCACGAAGGGAACCAGGATGCGAATCGGCTTCGATGGATAATCTTCAGCGTAGATCGGCGACGCAAGCGCATAGAGCAACCCGCATGCGCCAAGCAACGCGCCGCGATCAATCGCTACCGCGCGCATCAAACGGCTTGCGCGATGTAACCCGACGGCGTGCCCAATACCGTGGTGCGCTCCAAATGCCGCAACTGCGTTTCGTCGAAATCGCCGAGCGCGCAGTGCATGGCGCAACGGTTGTCCCACACGATGATGTCGTCGGCGCGCCATTGATGACGGTAGACGAACTCATGCCTGGTCGCGTGACGGCACAGATAATCGATCAGCGGGCGGCTTTCTTCTTCGGTCATGCCGTCAAAGCGCTTGACCTTTTCGCCAATATAAAGCGCCTTGCGGCCGGTTTCTGGATGCACGCGCACGACCGGCTGTGCGACGGGCGGATTGATGCGTTTCTGCTCGACGGCGCGCGTAATGCCAGTATCGTCATTGGCGATTTTTCGAGTGCCCGACAAATGTATTCCATGCAGATCGGCGATCAGCTTCTTCATCCCGTCCGACAACGCGTCGTAGGCCGCGTACATGTTGGCGAACAGCGTATCGCCGCCGACTGCCGGCGTGCTGTAACAGCGCAGTAACGAGCCGAGCGACGGCTGGAGCGTGAACGACATATCGGAGTGCCATTGGCGTCCGGTGTATTTCGAATCGGACGGCGAGCCATCCGGTTTCGGTTCGTTGGTGACCATCAGCAGTTCGGGATATTCGGGATGGCGATCGCGCGGCAATGCGTCGTGGCGG
>JANYCE010000031.1 GCA_025360445.1 Betaproteobacteria bacterium | reverse complement strand
GGTGGCGCCATCGTAATTAGGGGCATTGCGGAACGCGCCGGTTAAAGCATTGCCGTCATCGACTTTTCGATCAAGTTCGGCGAGGACGGAAGACGGAACGTTGCCGCCAGTCTTGATATTAAACTTGGCCGGAGGTGCGGCGGCTGCGTCGGAGTAGTTGACGTCATGAATTATTTGCAGGAACCCACTGAACGGGTTGGTCGGATTATTAAGGGGCGACGGCACGGCAAGAAGGCCGTTGTATGAGCCCGTGATGAATCCTGCTCTTGATAGTTGATGCCAGGCGAGTACTGATTCGTTCTCGGTGGTGTCGTTGATCTTGCCATCCTGGCAGGTGGCATTGGCGAGCGTGCAGCCAACAGTCGGAGTCGGGCCGCCAATGTTGGCGGCCGCAAGCGTGTTTTCATAATCCCCCGGCAGTACCCGAAACCGATCCTGAAAACCGAGGTAGGCAATTTTGACACCGTCCATTTGAGACGCAATATTGCGCACCCGCGCAGCTGTAATGAGTTCCTGCCCTTTCAATACGCCGCCGAGCAGCAGGCCGATGATGACCAGCACAATGGCGATTTCAATCAGGGTAAAGCCTTGTTGTTTACGCATGGTGTTCAATCCCATTTATCTGGACCGGCGGTCCAAGTGTAAGCATTTCTGCAATTCTCGTGCCATCAACTAAGATTTTCTCCAGCGCGGCGTGCACAGATTTGTCGTGACGACATCGAATCGATCCCGAGTGCGTCAACCTTAAGCCTCTGATTAATTTAAAGTCACGACATCACCGCCGGAGCGGCTACGTTTGCTGGAAAATGACCGCGAAAATTTAAAAGCGAGATTGAATTAGATTCTGACGCACATTGTCATTTTTTCGGCGCGCTTGACGACTTTTCGGCTTTTTGCTCGAGAGCCTTTAAGCGATCGAAAAGAAATCGCAGTTCGTACTTGTCATTGATATGGCCGCTTTCCAACAAACCCCCGATGAGAATCTTGGCGCTTTCGAATTCGCCTAAATCCTCAAGCAAAATAATGTGCATCTGCCGTGCCCAAGCTGGCGCCGCGGGCGCAAATCGAGCGATCTCTTGAGCGTAGTGGAGCGCTAGCGGCAAATCTTTTAACCGATGTTTGCAGGCGAGCGCCGTATTGGCGAGCCATCGCCAGCGGCGATCTGGGTCTTTTAAAAACTGTTTGTGCACAAATTCGAACATAAGGCGGGTGCGCGCCGGGTCGGGCACCTGGCCGTAAAGATGGGCCGCCATAAGCAACGGATATTGCCCGATAGGGTCTAGGGCAAGAATCGTGTTGAGCCACTCGACGACCATCGCATAGTCAAGTTCGCGGAACGGAATGCTGATGCCCGGTTGATTGTCGAACGCCTGCAAGTACAACGTCAGCACTTGCGCGAGCGCTGCGGGTTCACCCAAGCTAACTACGCGCAGAATGGGAACTGGTGCCGGCATATGGAGCGCCTCTGCTCGGGCAATAGGTTGCGGCTGCGAACCTTGCCAAATTGTTTGCATAACAAGTGCTATCAAGAGCAGCGCAACGATGGCAGCCGGTACGGCGGACAGCGGCCGCTCGTCGCGACGGATCACAGGTTTCTGCGATAAAAGTCGAACATGGCGGCGGCCAGCAGCAACACCGAATAGAGGATTGCTTGCACGGCGCAAACGCCGACTGCCGCCCATCCCGGCGCGCCGTCGATAAGCCACGCGCTCTGGGTAAAACGGTCGAGTGCAGGCAACATCAGCGCAAGCGCATCGATGATCAACGATATGAACTGATGGGATATGGTTCCGTCATCGGCAAGCGGAGTGGCGCTTATCAGGCGAATCGCCGACATCGCGCGGGAGAGCACGTAGAAACCAGCAACGAAGCTTGCCGCCGGGATCAATTGCGTAAATGTCAGAATGCAAAACACGCTGAGCGCCGCGACGATGATAAGTTCGAGTGCCAGGGAGCAGCTCCATTGCAGAGCGGACGCAAAAGGAGCCAGCATCATTTGCGGCAGGCCCGCGAGCAATGCCATCATTACTGCGATCAGAATAAAACCAAGAAGTCGTCCCATAACATAATGGGAACGTCGCAGGTCAAACGACAATGTCAGTTCGAGCCCCTTATCGTTGAATTCGCGCACCAGGCTGGTCAAAATATGCAAACTGAGCACGAAAACTGCAGCGAGACGCGATGCGGCTGCAGCAAATGCAATCTGCATGCGCGCGCTTTCCGTAATCGCCAGTTGATGCACAAAATAGGCGGCGCAGAAAATAATAGCCAATGCAATAAGGTAGATCCATAAAAGTCGAGTGCGCGATGCTTCGAGCAGCGTATAACGCGCCAGAGTCGCTATTTGGTAACCACCCATGGAATAATCGATCCTTCTGCGCAAATGCGGCCAGTATAGCGAAAGCGCGTTTTGCCAAGGCAGCTACACATGAGGATTGACACGTGAGCGAAGCAGCCGCAACCGCGCGTCATATCATGCGCCCGCAGTGGTGGTTTGGCGCAATGCTGCTGGCGCTGCATGCCGCGCTCGCATGGGGTATCGACTCGCTTTTTTCCCGCGCGATGCTGCTGGTTCACTTCGGGGTCTTCCTGATTTGGCAGCCGGTTTGGCGCGGTGAGCGCAAACTTGACTCACGGCAGGCTTTTTTTGTCGTCATCGTTGGCTTGCTCCTGGCCGGTTGGAACAGTTGGTGGTTGATGGCCGTGTGGCTCGCCGTACTATTTTCATTGATCGGCGGTAACCTCCTCGGCGCCGAGCAGCCGCGTCAGCGGATGGCTGCATTAATCGCAGCGGCGTATCTGCTTTCGCTGCTGCTCGTGTGGGTAGTGCCGCACCTTTTTGCAGATCAGCAATTTGATACGGCGTTGATCGCAATGGTTCGCTATGCACTGCCCTTGCTGCCTCTATTAATGCTAATCATTCCGATACCGGTCGCGACGCGTACCTCCCTGCCCCTCGCAGTTGATTTGTTTTATAGCCTGTTGCTTTTTTTGCTGGTGACCGGGCTCGTGCTCGGCAGCTTCGTGGTTAAACAAGTCAGTCATGGCAACTATCCGCTGGCGTTGGCGCAAAGCCTGATGGTGATGGGCCTGGTTTTGGTATCTTTAAGTTGGCTATGGAACCCGCATACCGGGTTCACCGGCATCGGCCATCTGTTGTCCCGTTATTTGATGAGTCTCGGCCTGCCATTCGAGCGCTGGATCAAGAGTCTCGCCGATCTTGCTGAACGAGAGCGCGAACCGTCACGTTTTCTCTCTCTTGCTTTACAAGACATGTGTGAGTTGCCCTGGGTAGCGGGACTTTCGTGGCAGGCTGCGCACAGCAGCGGCGAGTTCGGCGCGCGTTCCCGATTTCAGGCGGAATTCGCATCCCAGGATCTCATGCTTACATTTCATACCAAGTGGTCGCTGAGCCCGTCATTGCTGCTGCATCTTAAATTACTCACCCAGATGCTGGGACATTTCTACGAAGCCAAGCAGCGCGAAGAAGCGCAACGCATGAATGCATATACGCAGGCAATTTATGAAACGGGCGCACGGCTCACGCATGATGTAAAAAATTTGTTGCAGTCACTGCGATCACTTTGTGCGGCAGCCGAGACCAGCCCTGTTGACGAAGCGGGCGCATTGCAGAGTCTCGTTAAAAGACAGTTGCCGCAAATCGCGCAACGACTCACCTTGACGCTCGAAAAATTACAGGCGCCTCAGCAAGCGTCGATCCTGTGCGTTAACGGGACGGCATGGTGGGAGGGGCTTAAGCAGCGCTACACGCGAAGTGAAATATCGTTTAATGACCGCACAGCCAATTCTGCTGCTGACGTCCCCGGCGAACTGTTTGACAGCGTCGCTGAAAATCTCCTGCAAAACGCCATCGCCAAGGCGCAAGAACACATTGGCACCCAGATCACCGTTACGTTCGACGCAACAGCCGCCGGCAGCCGCTTGCGGATATGCGACACGGGCGACGCCGTGCCGAAGGCCATTGCCACAAAACTTTTTTTTGTGCCAGTGCCTTCGCGCACCGGCCTTGGAATCGGCCTCTATCAGGCGGCGCGCCAGGCCGAACAGGCGGGCTATACCTTGACGCTTGCGAATAATGAAAGCGGGAATGTGTGCTTTGAATTGCGCAAGGCCATCGCCTAAGACGGTCTAACTCGAAACCCTAAGGCGCGACGACTCGGACAGTAAACCGTCTGACAGATCCGACGACCAAAGTGACTTTCGGCGTCGCAATGCCGGCGTCGATCACCGCACTGAAGGTAGTGCTTAAGCAGGCAGGTAAAGACGTGCACTCGGGAGCGACCGTGTAACCGACGGAGGTGCGCCAGTTTGCGTTGAACCACCCCGGAAATGTGGTTCCGGTCCAGCCGGCGCCAGGACTTAAATTTCGTGGTATGAAACCAGGCATCGAAGACGCTGGCAGGCATAACGCCGGGTCGCCATGCGGCTGGCATGCAAAGTCCGACACCAGCGCGGCATTTGGCAGCACAGAGCTGACGAGAAAGTGCTGGTTCAGTCGCGCTGTTATCTCATTTGCTACGCGCCGTTCGACGAACGAGATCACATCAGCAGCGGTGATTGCGGCCAGACGATCATTAAAATTAACACTCGCTGGCCCATCTATAAACGCTGGTAACCCCGCTGCGTTGGCGCCATCGAGATAGTTAACGGCGCTGTTTTTGTTTGCCGCCCCGACTCTCGACTGTGCGCCGAGCGGTGCGCCCGGCGCAAAAACGATAGCCACGACGTTATTTAGCGCGGCAGTGCCGGATATCGACAGAGTGCCCGCCGCGGCGTCATTGATAAGCACCTGACTGGCGAAATCGCGAAAGTTGGGAGATAGCGCGTACCACAAACGCTCACCGTCCGCATCACGCAAGTCCGGCAGGCCCAGTGTTCGCCACGGCAAACGTCCCACGTAACTCGGACAATTGATGCCTGCAAAGAGATCAGCAACGCCGTCGTCGGGAACGTTACTGCCCGCGATGTTGGTAATCAGGTCGGGGCAAGGCAGGCTGCCCGGGAGCGAGGCGTCGATTGTCGCGCGTCCGATCAAAGCCTGTTTGGCCTGCGCCAGCGCGTTAGTGGTTTTTTGGCCGCGTTCGTTGCGCACCGCGATTGTACCGAGCGACGACACAAACCAGGTCGCAGCCGCCATTCCAATCACGGCAATCAGCAAAATGGCGGCATACCCATGATGTGAGCCA
>JANYCE010000417.1 GCA_025360445.1 Betaproteobacteria bacterium | reverse complement strand
CCCCTGTTACCGCCAGCGCGCGAAAGCGGCCTGAGAGAATATTCGCCATCGCTGCCGCCGGGGTATCGGTCATGAATACAACCTCTCCGCGCAGCACGTCGATATGCGACTGGCCACTGCCCTTGTAAGGAATGTGCGTCGCCTTTGCATTTATGCCGAGCAGAAAAGCCTCAGTTACGAGATGTCCGATTGTGCCCGCGCCATTGCTGGCAAAAGAGACAGGCTTTGCCTTAATTATCGCAATGAGCTCACCAATTGTCTTTGGATTGGAAGGCAAATTGGCCGTCAACAGGACCATGCTAGTGCGCGCAAAGTAAGAAACCGGTGTGAAGTCCCTGTCGGCGCGATACGTTGCGGTTTGCGGGCTCAACAGCGGATACGTCACTAATGTTGCATTTGTCGCCAACGTCAGCGTATATCCATCTGGAACAGAACGGGCTACCAGATCGGTGCCCATCGCCCCGCTTGCCCCCGGTCGATTGTCAATGACGACCGATTGGCTCAATTGCTGAGATAGCTTCTGCGCAAGAACACGTCCGAGCACGTCGCTACCCGTTCCAGGTCCAAAAGGCACGACCATCCGGATCGGACGATTTGGATAATCCTCCGCACAGACTAATTGCGACAAGACCAGCATAAACGCGGCGAATGCGGAGCATCGCAATCCCCTGATCGTTTTCATCGTGCGCCGTCCATTACGATGCGCCTCGGACCACATGCCCGATTCGCCACATCAAACGTATCGTGAACTCTATCGATTTTCGATAGCCCTTGAGCTGGATGTACTCGTTGGCCGAGTGGCGGCGATTCGCGTGTCCTGGCAGCGTCGCAATCCACGACATGCCAAGGTCAGTGAAAAGTTTTGCCGCAATTGCGAGTGCATCACGCGGCCACACTTCGGGATCGATGCCGCAGTCACTGTAAGTGGCAAGCAGTTCTTTAACCGCCCAATCACCGGGCGGCGAACCGCCACCCGCGTAGCCTTGGCTCAATGGTTCGATTGTGATGTCGTGGAAACCGTGTTTGTCCAAATGCCGCCGCATTGAGTCAAGCATGTTTTGCACCGACATACCGTCAAGCGGACGCATGTCGATCGCCGCAACCGCCTCGTGTGGAACGATGACTTTATGAGCGCCCTCCGCGACGAATCCTGCTTTAAGGCCCGCCACGTTGAACTCACTTTGAAAGCAGCGTGCACGAATCGCCTCCCGCACGGTGTCCTGCTTAAATCGGGTAACGCCTAAATCGATCAGCGCTCGCTCGGCATTAAAACGCGCCGCCAGCTTGTCGACCAATTTTTCATCCTCCGGTGTCGGCAAATTGCGGCCGTCATAGAACCCCTCCATCGCCACATCGAGGTCGCCCTCTGTCTTCATGCTGGCGAGCGCTGCCGTGAGACGATGTGCCGGATTCGCGATCCAAGTCGAATGCGCGCCGTGAATCTCTGCATTTTGCGGCCCTCCCCACGCACCACCTCGACACCGGAGCTTCAAGGTCATCAGGCCTTTTACCCTGAGAAAAACGACGTTGGTACCATCGGATTTCTGTGTGTACCAAGGCCAAAAGCACACGTCGGCACCGCGCAATTCGTCGGCATGCTCCTCGACGAACGCAGGCAGGCTCTTGCTGCCTAGTTCGGAAGCCTCAAACACCATAATAATATTGCAAGGAAGCGGTACCTTCGCAGCGCGATAAGCCGCGACTGCATTCATGAGCGTTGCCACCGGGCCTTTGGTGTCCTCCGCCCCGCGCCCCACGATGCATTCACCAAGGTTCTCATAGTTGGCGATGCGGCGAGCCTCGAACGGCGGCACCACCCAGGTAGGCTCGTCCGCCGGCGTGGTGTCGTACATCGAGTGCATGACCATTGTACGCGGCGCGCCGACATCGAAGCGACCATATACGATCGGAAAATCCACACCCGGCACGCTCTTGCCGACGCCGCCGAGATCGTTGATCTCTTTCGCTAAGAGGCTCGCCATTTCTTCGAGCCCCCGCTTCTCGGCCGATACGGATGGTTGCCGAATGTAGCGTTGCAGACACTCTACGTGACTTTCGAAGTTCTTTTCCGCTTGGCTCAATACATTTTGCAGCATCTCAATCCCTCTTTCGTGTTGGCTTCCAATCTTGGCGGTGACGTGCAACAGCGTTATCCTCGCCGCATTCAAATCCCACAATATTCGACCAGCTAGTCGATCTCTAAGTCAACGAGAGGTCCGTGCTGCTGAGCGCCGTAAACGTCGCGATCACCCACGGATCCGCTGCCGCGGCTTCCCCACCTGCGCGGTATCGTAATCTTGATTGCACGTACGCGATCAAATGGTATAAGCGCCACTTCCGCCTCATTAATCCTGAACCGACGGGCGATTTCCGCAGGTGTGAACCGGTGCGATTTCAGCGTACGCTGATAATCCACGGCGGTCGCAAACATGATGTCGATCGTTACCTGGAAGGGTCCGGCATTTTTGCTACGTATCACGCTCGCCAGGTCACCGAGAGTTGGCATATTAAATCGTCTCCAGTTCAACCGGGAACAATGCGTTCTGGTCTTTAACGTTCATCAAATGGTAGACGCTGAAATCGTAAACATCACCGCCTCCAAAATCGGAAGGCGAAAACGGAAAGGCCAAATTCCCAGCTGTCGCCTTGCGTCCCGGAAATGGGCAATGCAGGTAAGAGGACCGCGCGAGCGACAAAACATAACTCGCGAGCGAGTCAGTCGGCGCAATCGCCTCAATCAATATACCGACTTCGGCCGGTGCCACTGTGGACGGCTCGAGCTCGCCAAGGACGCCGTTTTTTCCGTAGTAGCGGAAATGCAGCTCATAGCCCGCCCGGATCGCTTCCTCGTTCAAATTACGCCTGACAGTCTCGCCAACTGCGCGCTCTATTACGTCCAAGTTTTCGATGACGTGACGGTCGCGTGCACCGGCAATCGTAAATGCTCTCGCGCCTATGCGGCGCGCACCTTCGAGTTTTATCTTGAGACTCGGCGTCGGGCTAAAGCTTGATCCAGACACGCGCACACTTTGCCTGTCCGCCTGGACAAAATCGGCGCTGCGGATATCGACAATCCCCTCAGGCTCGTAGAGCAGGAACGGATTGCCCTGCTCGTACATGGTATGTGCAGCGACAGATTCCGGCGTGCAGACCCTGCGTTCAGCAAGGGGGCGTACCAAAAAATGATCTTTCCGGATTGTTCCGAGAAGACAGTCATTGGGCGCGAGCGGTATAGCGCATTGCGCCCCACATTCCATGATTTTCGACATATGCAGCGCAAGACCAGGGTCAAACCCGCGCCAGATCGGCAGTGCCGCGTAAATAGCGGTATCGCAGGAACGACCCGCGATTACGACCTGCGCACCCTTTTCAAAAGCCGCAATGTAGGGATCCGTCCCAATCTGGCCAACGATGTGGCTGCTCTCCTCAATCAAATCGCGGGTAAGCGCTGGTGCCCCCGGCATCGGCTCAATTTCCCCCATCTCCAACGCCCGAATTACAATTTCCTTGTCAACGTCAGAGCGAATCACGCCCAGCCTGAAATGAAGATCTTCTTCCCTACAGATGCGCCGCATGACCTCGAGTGTGAGGTCCACATTCGGTTTAGCACCTGCAAATCCCGCCGATCCGATTACGAACGGGATTTTATTGCGAACAGCACCGACGAGTGCGGGCTTCATATCCCTGTAAATCTGATCGGCACGTACCAATGAATTGCCACTACCGAGATAATAAGGGCCAGGATCTGTAGAACCCGCATCGCAGCCCATAAGATGAGGTTGCACAGCAATACCTGCCTTCAGGCTTTCAATTTCATAGCCATAACCAAGCATTCCGTTAACCGAAACAATACGAATCTCGTCTGTTACTCGATTTGACATCAGGCTATCCAGTAGTCAAAGTTAAATGAACTACTCTAATTATCAGTGCAAGTCTATTCGAGCCGTATGTTAGCCAACTTTACGGCCTGCCCCCACTTGGCGATTTCGGACTTCATAAAATTGCCAAGCTCTTCAGGGTTTAATGCAGATGCCTCAAATCCTAAAGCGACAACCTTTTCTTTCATATCGTCCTGCTTTAAGACCTTCAACGATTCCATGCTAAGT
>JANYCE010000322.1 GCA_025360445.1 Betaproteobacteria bacterium | reverse complement strand
CAACCTTGACGTGGATAGCGTTGAATTTCCGGTGATCGACGAAGCGCGCTTTTACTTTTGAAGTAATGAAAGAATCATTGGCGCGCGCCGACAGCGGCGTTATGGCGCCGACGGTAATCTCGTTATAGACGTTGCGCACATTCTCAACCGCACGCACGAGTTTTTCGATGCCTGCCCTGGCGGCTTCATCGGGCGCTTCGCCGCTCAGCAGCACCGCACGGCTGAAGCTCGTCACGTTGATATGCACATCCTTGTATTTGTCACCGACCCTGTTGCCGGCTTTGAGCTCGATACCTTGATCTTCAGTGACGGTGCCGACTGTGCGGCGATCCTCGCCGATGATCGCCGCGGTCCCGGCGCCGCCGACTACCGCAGCGATACAACCCGTCAGCAGGTTCGCCAGCAACGGCGTGATGACAAATAGCGCGAGCAAACGTAATTTTTGCGTATTCATTCAACCCCCAGTAACAAACAATCGATCGCATCGCACAGGCAATGCAAAGTAAGCAAGTGCACTTCCTGAATGCGCGCGGTGCTTTGTGCCGGCACGCAAACGTGAATATCGGACGCTTGCAAAACCTCGGTCATCCGTCCGCCGTTGTGGCCGGTCAACGCGACAACGCTCATGCCATTTTCGTGCGCAGCGGCAACCGCAGCCAGCACGTTTTTTGAGTTGCCGCTGGTCGTGATCGCGAGCAGCACGTCGTTCTTGTGGCCGAGCGCACGCACCTGCTTCGAAAAAATCTGCTCGAAATCGTAATCGTTGGCAATTGATGTCAACGTCGAGGTGTCGGTGGTTAACGCCATGGCCGCGAGTCCGGGCCTTTCCATCTCAAAGCGATTCAATAACTCCGCGGAAAAATGCTGGCAATCCGCGGCCGAGCCGCCATTGCCGCACGCAAGAATTTTGCCGTCGGCGCGCAGGCACTGCACCATTCGTTCAGCAGCCGCGGCAATCGGTTTGGCAAGCGCATCCATGCTTTGCAGTTTGAGATGCGCGCTCTCAGAAAAGTTCTCGCTGATTCTGCTGATTAAGTCCATTTTTTAGTCCGTTAAGACCGACGATTATCACATACTCATTCTGCAAAAGCATTTTTGAGCCACTCGATTGCGTTGGTGTTGCCATTGATCAGCATCGCGTCGAACCGGCATTGCGGCGCACGCACGATGCCCGCGAGATAATGCCGCGCCGTGCACAACAACTTCCGTTGTTTGGCGCGCGTGATGCTGGCGGCAGCACCGCCAAAGCGCTCGCTCGAACGCATGCGCACTTCAACAAAAACAAGCGTTGCGCCGTCGCGCGCAATCAGGTCAATTTCGCCGAAGCGGCAGCGATAGTTGCGTTCGACCAGCTGAAGTCCCGCGCGTTGCAAATAGGCGGCGGCGAGGTTCTCGGCTGCCGCGCCGCGCGCGCCCATCAGGGGCGGACCGTCTGCACGACCGGCTTGCCACCAAGGAATCGCGCGGTGGCGAGTTCGCGCACGAACTGCTGGTCGACCAGCCGAAGCTGACCGGTTACGCCGTCAAGCGCTGGATCGGTCGTGCCTTTCAAGAGTTCAAGGCCGAGCCGAAACGCGTCGATACCGAGCGCGTACAGACGCTCAAACTCAAGCAAGTCGCCGACCGGAGCGCGCGGATAAATCATCACCGCCGGGTGATCTGCCTGCAACAGCCAGGGCATGTCGACAAAGTGAATACCGTCGAGGTCATTGTTGCCGAGCGCACTTTTTTCATTGACCTGCGATGTCGCATAAAGCGGCAGGGTGTTACCAAGATAAGGTCGGGCCACGCGCGCGCGCGCGGCACCGATCGCAAAGAACAGCATGTCGGCGACGTTAAGATCGACGGTCTGGCGCAGTTTGGCCAGGCTCTCCTGGTCGGCCGCAAAGGTCAATTCAGCCACCGTGATGCCGCCGCTTCGTGCGAATTCGGCGACGAACGCCTGGCGCATGCGCTGGCTGAGTGGCGTGCCGTCGCCCAACACAAACGCATTGCGCCTGCCTTCATCCCTGGCAATCGACGCAATCTGGCGCGCCTCCTGTTCGACGCCGAGGCCGAACAGATAAAGTCGCGCCGGCGCGGTCGCGTGCTGCTCAAGTGTGTTGAGCGCGAGAGTCGGCACGTTGACCAGCGAACTCGCCGCCAGCGCCGCTACGCCGTTACGTGTGAGCGGACCCACCACGAGTTGCGCGCCGGATTCGAGCGCCTGCTCGTATACCGCGAGCACGTTGAGAGTGTCTTCATTGACCGGGTAAACGCGGATCGGATAAACGGTTTTAGCGGCGCCCTTCGCAGCGGCGACGAAACCCTGGCGCACTGCATCTGCATGGCGCGCGAAAGACGGCGATGCTAACGGCAACAGCAATGCGATATGCGGTTCGCGCGTGGCAGCAACTGCACCAGTAGCGAACACGGTGATGCCCCCGTATAGTAGCGCCGGATTCAACACGAGAATGACAACCAGGCGATGAATGAGACTGCGCATTATGAACAGGCGGGGATTGAGCGGCCTTCATTATATGTAGTCGCCACTCCGATTGGTAATCTCGCCGATATCACTTTGCGCGCGCTTGACGTGTTGAAACGCGTCGACGTAATTGCGGCGGAAGACACGCGGTTTGCACTGCGCCTGTTAAAGCACCATGGCGTCGATGCGCGGCTGATTTCATTGCACGAACACAACGAGCGCGACGCCGCGCAAAAACTGTTGGCGCTGCTGGCGCAAGGCAAATCGATCGCGCTGATCAGCGACGCCGGCACGCCCGCGATTTCCGACCCCGGTGCGCTCGCAGTTGCAACTGTGCGCGATGCCGGATTTCCGGTGGTGCCGGTGCCGGGGCCGAATGCGGCCATCTGCGCGTTGTCTGCAGCGGGTCTGGCCGCGCCGCATTTTTTGTTCTACGGTTTCCTGCCGCAACAGGGCGCTTCGCGTAAGCGCGAACTCGCAGCCCTCAAGACCTTGCCTTATTTGCTGGTGTTCTACGAAGCGCCGCATCGGGTTGTCGCGAGCGTAGCAGCCATGAATGAAGAATTAGGCGATCGCACGATCACGATCGCGCGTGAACTTACGAAACTATTCGAAACTATTCACAATTGCCGGCTAAGCGAGGCCGCCGCCTGGTTTGAGGCAGATGACAATCAGCTCAAGGGAGAATTCGTGCTGCTGGTCGAAGGCGCACCGGCCGCCGTCGAGCCCGCTGAGGGGGAGTCGCGGCGCGTTCTCGAAGTGCTCATGCGCGAAATGTCGTTAAAGCAAGCGGTCAAGCTCGCCGTGGAGCTCACCGGTGCGCGCAAGAACGATGTCTATGAACTCGCGCTGCAACTCGCCAAGGGCGTTTGATTTTACTAATTGCAGGCCACCGCTTAAGATGCACGCTGATTTTTAATCAGTGCTCGCCGAGCCTGAAGGAGCACTGATGACCCGCGTTACGATCACCCGTCCCGACGATTGGCATCTGCACTTGCGCGATGGCGATTACATGCGTGCGGTCCTGCCGGATACGGCGCGCCGCTTTGCACGCGCGATCGTGATGCCAAACCTGCAATCGCCGGTCACGACCACGGAGATGGCGCTTGGGTATCGCGAGCGCATCGTGTCCGCCCTGCCGGAAGGCATGCAGTTCGAGCCGCTGATGACGCTATATCTGACGGACAATACGACCGCCAAAGAAATATTACGCGCCAAGGCGAGCGGCGTGGTCCACGCGGTTAAATACTACCCTGCCGGCGCCACCACCAACTCCGACGCGGGTGTGAACGATTTGGTTAATTGCGCCGATGCGCTGGGCGCGATGGAAGAATGCGGTCTGCCGCTATTGGTTCACGGCGAAGTGACCTATCCAAACGTCGACATTTTCGATCGCGAGCGGCTTTTCATCGATCGCGTGTTATTGCCGGTCTTGCAAAAATTTTCACGATTGCGCCTCGTGTTCGAACACATTACGACCAAGGAGGCGATGCGTTTCGTGCTGGCAGCGCCGCCGCGCGTGGCCGCCACGATCACCGCGCATCATTTGCTGCTCAATCGCAATGCGCTGTTCGTCGGCGGCATTCGCCCGCATCACTACTGTATGCCGATATTGAAGCGTGAGGACGACCGGCTCGCATTGATCGAAGCGGCAACCAGTGGCAATCCTAAATTCTTTTTGGGCACCGACAGCGCACCGCACGCGCGCAATGCCAAGGAAGCTGCCTGCGGTTGCGCGGGCATGTATACCGCACATGCCGGCATCGAATTTTATGCGGAGATTTTCGGCGCCTACAATGCGCTCGAAAAACTTGAGGGATTCGCCAGCGTATTCGGCGCCTCGTTTTATGGCCTGCCGCTTAATAAAGACAAGATTACGTTGGTCAAAGAGGCGTGGACGGTGCCCGCTGAATTGCCCTACCACCATGACACGCTGGTGCCGTTCCGCGCTGGCGGCACCGTCAGTTGGCGCATGCTCTGACGCATAAAGCAGGGTAGTCGCATGCTAAACTTCGCGCGGGAGTTGGCCAGGCAGTCGCTGTTTGGGCGTGCAAGCGTCCCAATAGAGGAAAGTCCGGGCTCCATAGGGTAGGGTGGCGGCTAACGACCGTCCGCCGCGAGGCGAGGAATAGGGCCACAGAGACGAGTCCGCCGTAACTTGTGCCAGTTCGCTGGTACGCAAAGCGGCGGGGTGAAACGCGGCAACCTCCACCCGGAGCAACACCAAATAGGCAAGCTGTGACGTGACCCACTGAGCTTGCGGGTAGGTGGCTAGAGCGTACGGGTAACCGTGCGTCGAGAGGAATGACTGTCACGGCGGCGCAAGCTGCCGACAGAACCCGGCTTATCGGCTGACTCCCATTTCCGATGAGCGCGATTCACGTACGATCAACGATGGTTTACGGCTAAGGACGCTTATGAAGAAATATAAAATCGCGTATATACCCGGCGATGGCATCGGCAAGGAAACGGGGCCCGAAGGTGTCCGCGTGCTCGAGGCGGCAGCGCGGAAATTTGGTTTCGAATTGCAGTTCGATGAGTTCGACTGGAGCTGTGATTATTACGCGAAGCACGGCCGCATGATGCCGGAGGATGGACTCCAACAGGTGCGCCGGCACGATGCCGTATTTTTTGGTGCTGCCGGCTGGCCCGCGACGGTGCCCGATCACATTTCGCTGTGGGGTTTGTTGATTCCGTTTCGGCGCGAGTTCCAGCAGTACGTCAATTTACGGCCGGTGCGTTTGATGCCCGGCGTGAAGTGTCCGCTGGCCGATCGCAAGCCTGGCGATATCGACTTCTGGGTTGTGCGCGAAAACAGCGAAGGCGAGTATTCATCGATCGGCGGGCGCATGTATGCGGGAACCGACGACGAATTTGCGACTCAGCAGGCGATCTTCTCGCGCCGCGGTACCGACCGTATCATGCGGTATGCGTTCGAGCTGGCGAAGAAGGGAAAAAAGAAACACGTGACTTCAGCGACCAAGTCCAATGGCATATCGATCACAATGCCGTACTGGGACGAGCGCTTTAAAGCCATGGCGGCGCAGTATCCAGACATCAAAACCGACCAATATCACATCGACATACTGTCAGCGCATTTTGTGATGCATCCGGATTGGTTTGATGTCGTCGTCGGTTCCAATCTGTTCGGGGACATCCTGTCGGATCTCGGCCCGGCGTGCACCGGCACCATTGGCATTGCGCCCTCCGCGAACATCAATCCCGAGCGCGAATTTCCGTCGCTCTTCGAACCGGTACATGGCTCGGCGCCGGACATTTACGGCAAAGCCATCGCCAATCCGGTCGGGCAGATATGGTCGGGCGCAATGATGCTCGAACATCTCGGACACGCCGATGCGGCCAAAGCAATCGTCGACGCAGTCGAGGCGATTCTCGTTGAAGGACCGCGCACGCGCGATGTTGGCGGAAAATCCTCTACGCATGAAATGGGCAAGGCGATCGCTGAAGCGTTATGACGCGGGACAACGTTCGCATATCCGAATGAAGACCAAAATCGCCCCCGATGGGTGGTTGCCTAAGCATTAATTGAGGGCTTGAACGGGGGCGTCGGTCGCGTCCTGCGTCGTCAGTTCTCGTGAAAAAGTCGACAATTATTGCGCCCTTATGGAGCCATGAGGCCTGCGCCTAGAGGATTGCAGTTGGCGGCCCCGGAGTGCACTCATTACCCGGCGCAGGAATGCGCGTCCTGACACTCTAACCAGCGATGTTAGTTCTCACTTCGGGATGCTGGCTCCCGACCAATAAACGCGTGGTTCGCAAAAACTGCGCTTCCAGGCTGTTGTTTTTTAACAACGCCGGAAGCGGGGCTAACTCGTTGATTCTTTGACTGCAACATTAATGTAACGCATTCATCTAATTCCGCAGCCAATTGTTTCAAATGCAAATTTTTTTTCAAAGGTCATCTGGCGCGAGTATTCGCGGATAAGTCCTTGTCCTGAAAACACAATATTGATTCTCTCTGCTTGACCTCGCTATCTCTTTTTCATATAGTGGGCAACGGTGGGAAAAAGTGGGAAATTGCCTGCACCTGCCGCCTTTATTGGGGGAAATGTGTTCCGCGGTGTAGCCCAATTGAACTTGGACAGCAAAGGCCGTCTGACGGTGCCTTCGCGTTATCGCGAGGCGTTGATCGTGCGCTGCGCCGGACGCCTGGTCATCACGGCGGACGCGGACAAGTGCCTGCTGATTTACCCGCAGCCCGACTGGGAGCCAATTCAGGAAAAGCTGATGGGCCTCTCAAGTCTTAATCCCCGCATCCGCGATTTGCAGCGCCAACTTATCGGTTACGCCGAAGACATTGACATGGACGCGGCTGGCCGGGTGCTGGTGTCGCCCGCGCTGCGCAACTTCGCGGGGTTAAATAAAAGCGTGGTGTTCGTCGGGCAAGGCCACAGATTTGAGTTGTGGGACCAGGAAAAGTGGGAACAGGTGCTGGCGCGCGGGAAGGGCTTCAGCGATGGCGATTTGCCGCCTGAACTGGAGGGTTTCTCGTTGTGAGTCCGGGGTCGCACACCCCGGTTTTGCTGCAGGCGGCGGTAGAAGGATTAAGAGTTCGGGCGGATGGCGTTTATGTCGACTGCACGTTCGGGCGCGGCGGACATAGTCGCGAAACATTGGCGCGTTTGGGTAAGCACGGGCGGTTGATTGCGATGGATCGGGATCCCGCAGCAATCGCAGCACACGGGGGCATTGACGATGAGCGGCTCACACTTGTGCATCGAAACTTCAGCGCTTTGCGCGATGTGCTCGATGCCTGCGGCGTTGCGCACGTTGACGGCATCCTGCTCGATCTGGGCGTGTCGTCGCCGCAGCTCGACGACGGCGCGCGCGGATTTAGTTTTCGCGTCGATGCGCCGCTCGACATGCGCATGGACACCAGCAACGGCGCAACCGTCGCGCAGTGGCTCGCCGATGCGCCCGAGCAGGAAATAAGGGAGGTTATTCGCAGCTATGGCGAAGAACGGTTTGCTAAGCAGATTGCAGCAGCGATTGTTGCAGCACGAGCGGGGCAGCCAGTCGCGACCACGCGCGAACTGGCCGGGCTCGTTGCCAAAGCTGTTCGCACACGCGAGCCGGGGCAGAATCCAGCGACGCGGACCTTTCAGGCTTTACGGATTTACATCAATCAGGAGCTTGAGGAGTTGACCAACGTCCTGCCTCAATGCGTCGCGGCACTGGCGCCTGAAGGACGGCTCGTGGCGATCAGTTTTCATTCGCTCGAAGATCGCATCGTCAAGCGCTTCATGCGCGAACAATCGCAGCCGCCGCAAATGCCGGCGCGATTACCGCTGCGGGCAGCCGACCTGCCGCATCCAAAGTTGAGCCTCATTGGCAAGCTGCAGCGCCCCGCGCATGACGAAGTCGCCGTCAATCCGCGCGCGCGCAGTGCAGTCATGCGCGTGGCCGAGCGCAATCGCGAGGCGTTCGCATGATGGTGCGCGTCAACCTGATTTTGCTCGCGATACTGCTTGTTTGCGCGCTGTCTGTTGTGACCTCGCAGCACAAGGCGCGCAAGTTATATGTCGAACTGCAAAAACAACAGGATCTTGCCAAGCAGCTCGAAGTCGAGTGGGGCCAGCTGCAGTTAGAGCAAAGCACCTGGGCCATGCACGCGCGGGTTGAAAAAATAGCCAGCGGGCAATTGATGATGCGCGTGCCGCCGGCCGGCCGCCTGCAAATCGTCGCGCCTGAGGCCGCCAAATGAGCGTGCGGACGCCCGCCATTGCGATCAACCTGCCGGGCTGGCGCTCGCGCACGCTGCTCCTTTTGCTGCTCGCGGGGTTTGTGGTTTTGCTCGGGCGAGCCGTCTACCACCAGGGACTTCATCATAATTTTCTGCAAAAAAAGGGCGATGCACGTTACGGCCGCGTGATCGCGCTGTCGGCTACGCGCGGCATGATCACCGACCGCAACCGCGAACCGCTCGCCATATCCACGCCGGTCGAGTCGGTGTGGGCCAGTCCGGCGGACGCTAATATCTCGGCTGCGCAGATGAAGCGTCTGTCGCAGCTGCTTGAACTCGATCCGGCAGAAATTCGAAGGCGGCTTGCCGACTCGAGTCGGGACTTTGTTTATCTGAAGCGCCATTTGCCGCCCGATCAGGCCGCCAAGATTGTCGAACTCAACGTTCCGGGCATGTTTCTGCAGCGCGAATATCGCCGCTACTATCCGGGCAGCGAATATTTTGCGCATCTGATCGGTTTCACCAATGTCGACGATCAGGGGCAGGAGGCGCTCGAGCTCGCGTTCGACAAAGAGCTTGCAGGTAAGGCCGGCAGCCGGCGCGTTATCAAGGATCGCCTCGGGCGCATAGTCGAGGACGTTGAAAGTGTGCGCCTGCCGCAGCAGGGACGCGAGCTCGCCTTGTCGATTGATGCAAAAATTCAGTATCTCGCCTATCGCGAACTGAAAAACGCGGTCGATGCAAATCGCGCGAAAGCCGGCGGCATCGTGGTCCTCGATGTGGCGACGGGCGAAGTGCTCGCGATGGCCAATCTTCCATCGTACAACCCGAACAATCGCGGCAAGCTCGACCCGCGCCGCACGCGTAATCGCACGGTGACCGATTTGTTCGAGCCGGGCTCGACGCTGAAACCGTTTACGGTCGCAGCAGCGATAGAAAGCGGGCTGTACAAACCCGACACGGTCGTACAGACGGGAACAGGGCAGCTCATGATTGGCAGGGCAACCATTCATGACGCGCATCCCGCTGGCGCACTGACGGTTGCCCAAGTCATTCAAAAGTCATCCAACGTCGGCGCTGCCAAGATTGCGCTCGCGTTGCCCGCCGAAAAGTTGTGGGACATTTTTAGCCAGGTCGGTTTCGGCACCCAGCCGCGCTCCGGGTTTCCGGGCGAAGTGGCGGGCAAGCTGCGCGCGTACGAAAGCTGGCGGCCGATCGAGCAGGCGACGATGTCGTATGGCCATGGCATATCAATGAGCCTGTTGCAACTCGCACGTGCGTATCTCGTGTTTGCGAGCGAGGGTGAAATCAAGCCCGTCACGGTCGTCAAGCTCAACACGGCGGCGGCGTCGACGCGCGTGATTTCCGCGGAAACCGCCGTGCAGGTGCGCAAGATGCTCGAACTTGTCGTGCAGCCGGGCGGTACTGCGCCGCGCGCGCAAATTACCGGCTATCGCGTGGCCGGCAAAACCGGCACTGCACACAAGCTCGACGGCGCCACGTATGCCGCGCATAAATATGTGTCGTCATTCATTGGTTTTGCGCCGGCGTCCGCGCCGCGCCTGATCGTGGCCGTGATGCTCGACGAGCCGGGCGCCGGTCAGTACTACGGCGGCACCGTTGCAGCGCCCGTGTTTAGCAGCGTCATGGCGGGCTCGTTGCGTCTGTTGGGGGTCAAGCCCGACGCGCCGATGAATAACGTGGTGCTGCCGCCGCCCGATGCACCCGAGATACGCGAGGAAGTATGAATCCCGCCACTCTCGACAATTTAAAGATGAAGCGGTTAGTCACCGACAGCCGGTGCATCAAACGCGGCGACACTTTCGTTGCTTATCCCGGCGAAACGCAGGACGGCCGGCGCTATATAGCGCAGGCGCTTGAGCGTGGCGCCAACGCGGTGCTGTGGGAGAAGCGCGGGTTTCGCTGGAACCGCGAGTGGATGGTGCCGAACCTCGGCGTCACGCAACTGCGTGCGTGCGCGGGCCTCATCGCCAGCCGCGTTTACGCAGAGCCGAGCGCGCGGCTGTGGATGGTCGGCGTGACCGGCACCAATGGCAAGACGACCTGCAGCCAATGGATCGCGCAGGCGCTTAACCGATCCGGCACACGCACCGGCGTCATTGGCACGCTTGGATACGGATTGCGTCGCACGCTTCACCCGCTCGTCAACACGACGCCCGATGCCGTGTGGCTGCACGCGCAACTCGCCGACTTTCTGCGCCGCGGTGCGCGCGCGGTGAGCATGGAAGTTTCTTCGATCGGACTCGACCAGGACCGGGTCGCCGGAGTGCAGTTCGATGCCGCGCTGTTTACCAATCTGACGCGCGACCACCTCGACTATCACCGCACGATGCATCGTTACCGGCGCGCCAAGCTGCGGCTGTTCGAGTGTGAATCGCTCAAGCATGCCATCGTTAATCTCGATGACGACTTCGGTCGCGAACTCGCGCAACAGGTCAAGCGGCGCGGGCTTGCCGTCATCGGCTATGGATTTGGTCAGCGTTGCAAGGACGCGCGCCGCCTGCCACGCGTGGCAGGCGCTAATTTTGCCGCGCGCACAGCCGGCATGCGCTTCGACGTGCGTACGCCGTGGGGTAGCGCAACCATCGAGAGCCCGTTGATCGGCCGGCATAACGCGTCAAACCTGCTCGGCTCGCTCGCGACGTTGCTCGCCAGCGAGGTTCAATTCGCCGATGCGGTGGCAGCGCTCGGCAAACTGCGTGCGGTGCCCGGGCGCATGCAGAAACTGGGCGGCGGCCGGCAACCGCTTGTCGTCGTCGATTACGCGCACTCGCCTGATGCGCTCGAACAGGTTTTATCCAGCCTGCGCGAGCTGACTGCCGGCAGCGATGCGCGCATCGTGTGCGTGTTCGGCTGCGGCGGCGATCGCGATCGCGGCAAGCGCCCGCTGATGGGCGCCGTGGTGACGCGCCTTGCCGATAGCGTCGTGATCACGAGTGATAATCCGCGCAGCGAAGATCCGCTCAAAATCATCGCCGCCATACGCCAGGGTGCGCGTGGCGACTGCCTTGTTGAACCAGACCGCAGGCGAGCGATTGCGCTGGCCGTAAGCCAGGCGCGGCGTGGCGATATCGTGCTTGTCGCCGGCAAGGGCCATGAGACCTATCAGGAAATCAACGGGGTTAAACGGCCCTTCAGCGACGTAGCCGTGGCGCGTGCGGCTCTCGCCAGGCGGCCTTCATGATGCGAATCTCGCAGGCAGCTACGGCGCTCGGCGCCCAGTACACGGGCAATGACGCCGAGTTTGACGCTGTGTGCACTGATAGCCGCGCGGTGAAGCGCGGTGATCTGTTTGTTGCGCTAAAAGGTGAACGCTTCGATGCGCACGCATTTCTCGCGCAAGCGGCGGCCGCCGGCGCCGCGGGTTTGCTCGTCGAACGCGCGAGCGACGTGGCGCTGCCGCAAATCGTCGTCGACGATACGACGCAGGCACTTGGCCGTCTCGGTAATTACTGGCGGCGCCAATTCGACATCCCGCTCATCGCGGTGACCGGCAGCAACGGCAAGACCACCGTCAAAGATATGCTGGCGTCGATTCTGCGCGCAGCGGTGAATTCAGAGACCCCAAGCGAAGATGGGGACGCCGGCGTGCTCGCGACGCGCGGCAATCTCAACAACCACATCGGCGTCCCGTTGACGCTGCTCGAGTTGCGCCGCGAGCATCATTACGCAGTGGTCGAAATGGGCATGAATCACGCCGGCGAAATAAGTCATGTTTCCCGCATGGCGGAGCCGACGGTGGCGGTCATCAACAATGCGGGTGTCGCACACATGGAAAATCTCGGCTCCGCAGAAGCGATTGCGCGCGCCAAGGGCGAAATTTTCGAGGGCCTTAGGGCCGGTGGTACGGCGGTAATTAATGCCGACGATCCATTCGCGCCGCTGTGGCGGTCGTCAGCCGCGGATGCGCGCCAGATTGAGTTCGCGCTCGAGGCCTCAGCCGCCGTCACTGCGACATATCAACTGCACCCATTCGAAAGTGAAATTGTACTGACGACGCCGACGGGCTCGGCTCGCGCGGTGGTGTCAGCGCCGGGACTGCACAACGTGCGCAATGCACTCGCCGCCAGTGCGGCCGCCACAGTGCTTGCAGTGCCGGTGGCAACCGTCGCTGCAGGTCTTGCGCGCTTTAGCGGCACCAAAGGCCGGCTGCAGAAGAAACACGGGTGCCACGGCGCGATTTTGATCGACGACACCTACAACGCAAATCCGGATTCGATGCGCGCCGCAATCAACGTGCTCGCGAGCGCAGCCGGACAGAAACTGCTTGTCATCGGCGACATGGGCGAGCTTGGCCCCGCCGCCGCTGCGATGCATGCGCAAATCGGCGAGTACGCGAGAGACGCAGGCATCAGCGTGCTGTTCACGCTCGGCACGTTGTCCGCGCAGGCGACCGCCGCATTCGGCACGGGCGCGCGCCATTTCGAGCGCATCGAAGATCTGCTGGCGGAAATTGACAACGTGCTCGCGCCGCGGGTGACGATGCTCGTGAAGGGATCGCGGTCCATGCAGATGGAGCGCGTCATAAAAAAATTTGAAATTGCCGCCGATGCGGCAGGGGCAGGGGTTCACTGATGCGTTTGGAGCTTTTGCATGAATGCCGCACGATTTACGCAACATTGCCAATCAGAGGTCGTCAATGCTGCTAGAACTCGCGCAGTGGCTCGCAAAAGACATACGCGCGTTCAACGTGTTCAGCTATATCACGTTGCGCGCGGTGCTCGCGTGCCTGACCGCCTTGCTGATGACGTTCATGATCGGCCCCACCATGATTCGGCGGCTCACTTCGTACAAAATCGGCCAGTCGGTTCGCACCGACGGTCCGCCGTCACATTTGCCTAAAGCCGGCACGCCTACGATGGGCGGCGCTTTGATCCTGGTCTCGGTGGTAGTGACGACTTTGTTGTGGGCAGACCTCGAAAACCGGTTCGTCTGGGTGGTCCTCGCTGCGACCGTCGGGTTTGGCGCGATCGGCTGGGTCGATGACTACCGTAAGGTCGTGCACCGCAATCCCAAAGGCTTGTCGGCGCGCGCGAAATTTTTCTGGCAGTCGGTGGTAGGACTCACCGTCGCGTGCGTAATTGCGTTCAGCACAAACCTCCCGGCGCAAACGGAATTCATCGTGCCGTTCTTCAAGAACATCGCGTATCCGCTCGGCGTTTATGGATTTATCACATTGACGTATTTGGTAATTGTCGGCACCAGTAATGCAGTCAATCTGACCGACGGCCTCGACGGTCTCGCCATCATGCCAACCGTGATGATTGCGAGCGCGCTCGGCGTTTTTGCGTATGTAGCCGGTAACGCGGTGTTCGCTAAATATTTGGTGTTTCCGCATATTCCCGGCGCCGGCGAGTTGGCAGTTGTATGCGGCGCATTGGCGGGCGCGGGCCTCGCTTTCCTGTGGTTCAACGCCTACCCCGCCGAAGTGTTTATGGGCGATGTAGGCGCGCTCGCCCTGGGGGCGGCGCTCGGCACCATCGCCGTCATCGTGCGCCAGGAAATCGTGCTCTTCATCATGGGCGGCGTGTTTGTTGTCGAAACACTGTCCGTTGTATTGCAGGTCGCTTCATTCAAATTGACTGGCAAGCGAATTTTCCGAATGGCGCCGCTGCACCATCACTACGAATTAAAGGGTTGGAAGGAGAATCAAGTGGTCGTTCGTTTTTGGATCATCACGATGATGCTGATTCTCGTTGGGTTGTCGACCCTGAAGTTACGCTAGGGCGCGCCATGCAGATGAACGCATATGGATGTGAGAGGTAAAAAAGTGTTGGTACTCGGACTCGGAGACACCGGGCTGTCGATGACGCGCTGGCTTGCGCGGCATGGCGCCATTGTGTCGGCCGCCGATACGCGGGCCGAGCCGCCGCGGGCCGCCGCGTTGCGCCGCGAGTTGCCCGACGTACCGCTTGAGCGTGGCGAACTGCGCGCCGACCGGTTGTGCGCTGCCGATTTAATCGCGATCAGTCCGGGCATTGATCGTCGCGCGCCGGCGATTGTGGCCGCCATGGCGCGCGGCGTGCCGATTGTCGGCGACGTCGAGCTTTTTGCGCAGGCGTTGCCGCAGTCGATGTCCACTCAACCCAAAATCATCGCCATCACCGGCACCAACGGTAAAAGCACCGTCACCCAAATGGCGGGCGACATTTGCGTGGCAGCCGGTTACAACACCGTAATCGCCGGCAACATCGGTACCCCGGTGCTCGACACGTTAAGCGCAATCGAAGACGGGCGCCGCGCGCCTGACGCATTCGTGCTCGAGTTGTCGAGTTTTCAGTTAGAGGCGACGACCAGCCTTGAGGCGGACGCGGCCACTTTGCTTAACGTGTCTGAAGACCACCTCGACCGCCATGACGGCATTGAGAATTACGTTGCGGCTAAAGCGCGCGTGTTTCACGGTCGTGGCGCGCAGGTGATCAATCGGCAAGACGCGCGCAGCGCAGCGCTGGCGCAGCCGGGTAAAGAAGTGTGGACTTTCGGCACAGACGCACCGGCGGCTGACAGCGCATGGGGTATAGCGGAGCACGCGGGCCGGTTGTCGCTGGCACGCGGCGCGCAGGTGTTAATGCCGATTAGCGATCTGCCCGTCGCCGGCTTGCATAACGCGGCGAATGCGTTGGCCGCCGGCGCGCTCTGCCACGCCATCGGTATTGCGGACGCACCCATTGTCACGGCGTGGCGCGCGTACAAAGGATTGCCGCATCGGGTCGAAAAAATTGCGGTTATTAACGGCGTCACCTATTACGACGACTCCAAAGGTACGAACGTTGGCTCGACGGTGGCCGCGCTGCTCGGATTTTCGCGCCCCGTGGTGTTGATAGCCGGCGGCGACGGCAAGGGCCAGGACTTCAGTCCGCTGCGCGAGCCTGTGCAACGCCGCGCGCGCGCGATCGTATTGATCGGGCGCGACCGCGAACAGATCGCCAAGGTCGTCGACGGCACTGGTGTCACCGTCAAACGCGCCGCCGACATGGAAGAGGCGGTGCGGCTTGCGCGAGCGCTGAGCCTCGAGGGCGATGTGGTGTTGTTATCGCCGGCGTGCGCGAGTTACGACATGTTCAAGAATTACGGACATCGCGGCGACGTATTTGCCGGCGCAGTCAGAAGCGAGGCGGCCCGTGGCTAACGCGAGCTCGCTCTTTTATGCGGATGTCAAAAGCCGTCCGCCACCCGCCGAATACGATTCGGCGCTGGCGTGGAGTGCAGTTGCGTTGTTGGCACTCGGTCTCGTAATGGTTTATTCGTCGTCCATCGCGATTGCCGAAGCCAGCCGCATGACCGGCCAGCAGCCGATGTATTACCTGATGCGGCATGGTCTGTATCTGGCGATCAGTTTGTGCATGGCCACGCTCGCCTTTCAATTGCCGCTGCGCACCTGGCAGAAGGCGGCGCCATTACTCTTCTTGTTTGGCGCCGGCTTGCTGGTGCTCGTGCTGGTGCCGGGCGTCGGGCGCGAAGTCAACGGCAGTCAGCGCTGGCTGTCGCTATACGTATTCAATCTGCAGCCGTCCGAGCTGATGAAATTATTTGCGGTGCTATACGCAGCCGACTACACGGTGCGCAAGTCCGCGCATATGCACAGCCTGACCAAGGGATTTCTGCCGCTGTTCGTCGTCATGCTGCTGGTAGGCGGCCTCCTGTTGCGGGAGCCGGATTTCGGCGCTTTTGCGGTTATCACGGTCATTGCAATGGGCATCCTGTTTCTGGGTGGGGTCAACTGGAAACCGTTCGCCGGGCTGATCGTTTTATTGATCGTCGGCTTCGTGCTTCTCATTTGGCTCTCGCCATACCGAATGCAGCGCGTGGTCGGCTTCATGGACCCGTGGGCCGATCCATTCGGCAAGGGCTACCAGCTTTCACACGCGCTGATCGCGTTCGGGCGCGGCGAATGGCTGGGCGTGGGCCTGGGCGCGAGCGTCGAGAAATTGTTTTATCTGCCCGAAGCGCATACCGATTTCCTGCTCGCCGTGATTGCGGAGGAGCTCGGCTTCGCGGGTGTCGCGCTTGTCATCATATTGTTTGTAACGATCATCGCGCGCGCATTCGCCATCGGCCGGCAGGCCGCATCGCTCGAGCGCGCATTCCCGGCGCTCGTTGCGCAGGGTATCGGCTTGTGGCTCGGCGTGCAGGCGCTCATCAACATGGGCGTCAACATGGGTGTGCTGCCGACCAAGGGACTCACGCTGCCATTGTTGTCTTTCGGCGGCAGCGGCATTGCGGCCAATTGCTGCGCACTGGCGGTGCTACTGCGCGTCGATTGGGAAAACAGACAGTTGCTGCGCGGGGTAAAGATATGAGCACGTCACCCGTTGCTTCGCCCGTGTCGCGCACCATCATGATCATGGCAGGCGGCACCGGCGGGCATATTTTTCCCGCGCTGGCGGTGGCCGACTGCTTGCGCGCGCGCGGTTGGAACATCGTGTGGCTCGGTGCTAAGACCGGTATGGAGGCAACGCTCGTCCCGCCGAAAGGCTACACGATGGCATGGATCGCCATGACCGGCGTGCGCGGCAAGGGTGCGCTGCGCTTTATGCTGTTGCCGCTTCAGTTGTTGATTGCATTTTGGCAAAGCGCGCGCGCGATATTCACTCACCGTCCTGATGTCGTGCTCGGCATGGGCGGTTATGTATCGTTCCCCGGCGGGATGATGGCGAGCCTATTGAACCGGCCGCTTGCTGTACATGAGCAAAATTCGATTGCCGGCCTGGCCAATAAGGTGCTCGCGAAAGTTGCCGATCGTGTGCTCGGCGGCTTTCCGTCGCCGCTCCCCGATTCAACTGCGGTGATTTGGACGGGCAACCCCGTGCGCGATGAAATTGCCGCGATCGCCGAACCTGTAACGCGGTATGGCGCGCGCTCCGGCGTGTTACGGCTTACGGTCATTGGCGGCAGTCTCGGTGCGCAGGCACTGAATGCGACTGTGCCGCAGGCGCTCGCTCTGCTGCCCGAATCGGAGCGGCCACAGGTCACGCATCAATCAGGCGCGCGTCATCTGGCTGAAGTCGAGGCGAACTACCGACGCGCCGGCGTGAGTGTGATGCCCGTTGCGTTCATCGCCGACATGGCGGCGCAGTATGCAGCGACCGACCTCGTAATTTGCCGAGCGGGCGCGTCAACAATCGCCGAACTCGCCGCCGCCGGTATTGCAAGCGTGCTCGTGCCATTTCCGCATGCGGTCGATGACCACCAAACGCATAACGCGCGTTTCTTAAGCGAGCGTGGCGCCGCGGTGCTCGTTCCGCAATCTGAATTGAACGCGCAAACCCTGGCGGATTTGTTGCGCGGCTTTACGCGCGAGGCTCTGCTCGGCATGGCGCAAAAGGCGCGCAGCTGCGCAAAGCCCGATGCAACGCAAGCGGTTGCCGCTGAATGCATGAGGTTGGCGGCATGAAATACAAAGTCAAACGGGTTCACTCTTTTTTGCCTGCATAAATTAGACGAGATGCAATGAAATATAAAGTCAAACGGGTTCACTTCGTCGGCATAGGCGGCTCCGGCATGAGCGGCATCGCCGAGGTGTTGTGCAATCTCGGCTTTGAAGTGAGCGGCTCGGATTTGAACGATAACGCCGTCACCCGCCGCCTGCACAAGCTCGGCGCCAAAATTATGCAGGGTCATGCCGCCGAGAATATCGCCGCTGCCGATGCCGTCGTGATTTCGAGCGCGGTCAAGGAAGACAATCCGGAAGTCATGGCGGCGCGCGCGAACAAGATTCCGGTGGTGCCGCGCGCGATGATGCTGGCCGAGTTGATGCGCTTTAAAAACGGCATCGCGGTGGCGGGCACGCATGGCAAGACCACTACGACAAGCCTCGTCGCCAGCGTGCTTGCCGAAGCGGGTATGGATCCCACTTTCGTCATTGGCGGCCGGTTAGAAGCGGCGGGCTCGCACGCCAAGCTCGGCAGCGGCGAATTCATTGTGGCCGAGGCCGACGAATCGGACGCATCTTTTTTGTACCTTGCGCCAGTGCTGGCCGTGGTTACCAACATCGATGCTGACCATATGGAAACGTATGGCCATTACTTCGGCCGGCTGCGTCAGGCGTTTCTCGATTTCGTGCAACGGCTGCCGTTCTACGGTTCAGCGGTGTTGTGCGTCGATGATCCCAACGTGCGTGAAATCATGCCCGCTATAACCAAGCCGGTCACGACGTACGGATTTTCGGAGGCCGCGCAAGTGCGCGCAGTCGATGTGCAGGCTGACGCGGGCCGCATGCACTTTAGAGTGCAGCGTAGTGATGCACGCGGCACGAAACTGCCTGACCTGGCCGTCACTCTTAATCTGGCCGGTGCGCACAACGTGTTGAATGCGCTTGCGGCGATCGCAGTCGGCATGGAAGTCGGCGCCGCGGACGCCGCCATTGTGCGCGCGCTGGCCGACTTCAAAGGCGTCGGCCGCCGCTTCGAGCGCTATGGCGAAATAGCGTTGCAAAAAGGCGGTCATTACACTTTGATCGATGACTACGGTCATCACCCAACGGAAATGGTAGCGACGCTGGCGGCAGCGCGCGGGGCGTTTCCGGGCCGCCGCCTGGTGCTCGCATTTCAGCCGCACCGCTACACGCGCACGCGCGATTGCTTCGAAGACTTCGCACGTGTGCTGAGCACGGTCGACGTGTTGTTACTGACTGAGGTTTATGCCGCGGGCGAGGCGCCGATCGTGGCGGCCGACGGACGCGCACTTGCGCGCGCAGTTCGTGTGCAGGGCAAGGTGGAGCCGATCTTCGTCGAGCAGGTAATGGACATTCCGGCGGCACTCGACAACGCAATTGTGGCCGGCGACGTGGTGCTGACGATGGGGGCGGGTTCCATTGGCGCAGTACCCGCAATGTTGAGCGGCAGTCACGCGTGATGCGAATACGATGAACATGGCAGACCAGAAAAATATGCTGTGGGGCGAGCTGCGGCGCGACGAGCCGATGGCACGCCACACCAGTTGGCGCGCCGGCGGCAGCGTCGATCGCGCCTACGTGCCGGTTGATCTGGAAGATATGCGGCTATTCATTGCATCGCTGCCGCGCAACGAGCCGCTCTATGTCGTCGGGCTCGGCAGCAATTTGCTTGTGCGCGACGGCGGACTGCGCGGCACTGTAATTTTCACGCACGGTTCGCTCAAGGAAATACGCGCCGAGCGCACTGCCATTTACGCTGAGGGCGGCGTGCCGAGCCCCAAACTTGCACGCTTCGCCGCCCTGCACGAACTGGTAGGCGCCGAATTCATGGCCGGCGTCCCTGGCACCATTGGCGGCGCGCTGGCGATGAACGCAGGCTGCTATGGCGGTGAAACCTGGGGCATCGTCGAGAGCGTTACCACGCTCGATCGCACCGGTCTGTTGCGCCAGCGGACGCCGGCGAATTACGAAATCGGGTATCGCCGGGTGATCCTGCGACACGGCGCGGAAGAGTGGTTCGTCGCCGCGCGTTTCAAATTGCTGCCCGGCGATGGCGCGAAGTCGCGCGCGACAATTAAAGCGCTGCTCGAGCGGCGCATCGCGGCGCAGCCACTTAATCTGCCAAATGCGGGCTCGGTATTTCGCAATCCGCCAAATGACTATGCCGCGCGCCTGATAGAAGCCTGCGGCCTGAAGGGCCGCGTGCAAGGGGGCGCAATGATTTCGGAGAAGCACGCGAATTTCATCGTCAATACCGGCGGCGCGCGCGCCGCCGACATTGAAACGTTGATCGAGCTCGCGCGTGCTGCGGTAAAACAAAAATTTGATATCGAACTCGAACGTGAAGTGCGCATCGTGGGTGAGCCACATGGTGTCTGAGTTCGGAAAAGTCGCAGTGTTGATGGGCGAGCGCGCCGGAACGAAGAGCAGGGGCCCCGCATGGCGGGGATGCGACCGTGCAGGCGCGCGTGGCGGCCGCCTCGACGGGCTACGCAGGAGCGCACACGGTGTCTGAATTCGGAAAAGTCGCAGTGTTGATGGGCGGACGCTCCGCCGAGCGCGAAATCTCGCTGATGTCGGGTAAGAACGTGCTTGAGGGACTGCGCCGCTCGGGCGTGGATGCGCATGCGTTCGATCCGGCCGAGCGCGAGTTGTTCGAGCTGAAAAGCGAGGGCTATGCGCGCGCGTTCCTGATCCTGCATGGCCGCTATGGCGAAGATGGCACGGTGCAGGGCGCGCTTGAGACGATGGGTATTCCATATACCGGCAGCGGCGTAATGGCGTCCGCGCTGTGCATGGATAAATTGCGCACCAAGCTGATCTGGCGCGCGACCGGCATCCCGACGCCGCGCCACGTCGTGTTGTCAGCGGCGAGTGACTGGGCGGCAGTTCATCAGGAACTGGGACTGCCGTTAATCGTGAAACCGGTGCACGAGGGTTCGAGTATCGGGCTTACTAAAGTAACCAGTCTGGAACAAATCGAAGCGGCGTACGAGCTGGCGGCTAAGTGCGACACGCTCGTGATCGCTGAAGAATTCATCAGCGGGCGTGAGCTTACCGCTGCATTTCTGCACGACCGCGCGTTGCCGCTGATTCGCATCGAGGCGCCGCAGGGCAACTACGATTATCAGAACAAATATTTCAGCGACGACACGAAGTATCACTGCCCGAGCGGGTTGCCCCCTGAGCAGGAAAGTGATTTGCAGGAAGTAGTCATGCGGGCGGCCGCCGCGCTGGGCTGTGCCGGCTGGGGACGCGCCGATCTGATGCTGCGCGATGACGGCCAGGCGTTTCTGCTTGAAATGAATACAGCACCGGGCATGACCGGGCATTCGCTGGCGCCCATGGCGGCGCGCGCAGCGGGTATCGAATTCGACGAACTCGTGATAAAAATTTTGGAGCTCGCGCATGTGGGATAAGCCCGCCGCGCTTAACGGCGTTGCGAACGCGCTGTTCGCCTTCGCGTTCGTGCTGATCGGCTACGCAGCGTTGCACTTCGCAATGCGGCTGCCGGTATTTCCGTTGCGTGAGGTGCGCATCACGCACGCGCTCGGGCAGGTGACCGCCGCGCAAATTGAGGCCACCGTCGCACGCGAAGTTAACGGCAATTTCTTCACGCTCGACCTCGAGCGCGCACGTGCGGGATTCGAAAAACTGCCGTGGGTGCGCAATGTCAACGTGCGGCGCCAGTGGCCGGACCGCCTCGAGGTTTCGCTCGAAGAGCATGTGCCGCTGGGCCGCTGGGCCGCCGATGCGCTGGTCAATACCTATGGTGAGTTGTTTGGGGGTGCGTTCGATAGCACACCGGCCCGCAATCTGCCGCTGTTTGTCGGACCGCCAGGCAGTGCGAAGGAAATCGCTATTCAGTACGCGTACTTCAGTCGCAGTCTCGCGCCGCTGGGTTTGGCGCCCGTGCAGGTGCAGGTCTCGCCGCGCCGCGCGTGGCAAGTGCGGCTCTCGAGCGGCACGACGTTGCAGCTTGGCCGCGAACATGTCGAAGCGCGGCTTGACCGCTTCGTCGCCACCTACGAACGCACGGTCGGTCGGCTGCAGCGCCGACTCAGTTATGTCGACTTACGTTATCCGAACGGCTTCGCCGTCGGCATACCTGAACTCGCACGCGAGCAAACCGATAAACCGCTCGCGCGCAAATTGCCGCGCTCGACAGGCTGAGGACTACGAGGAACAGATGAGCAAGGCCAAGGAAATTAAGAAGCTGATTGTCGGCCTGGACATAGGCACGTCCAAGATCGCGGCGATTGTTGCCGAAGTCAAAGCTGACGGCGGCTATGAAATCATCGGCATGGGCGGTCATTCGTCAAAAGGCCTGCGCAAAGGGGTGGTAGTCAATATCGAGGCGACCGTAGGTGCGATCCAGCGCGCGCTCGAAGAAGCCGAACTCATGGCGGACTGCAAGATCACCGACGTCTACACCGGCATAGCAGGCAGCCACATAAAAAGCATCAACTCGCGTGGCATGGTGGCCATCAAGGATCGCGAAGTCACGCAACAGGACGTCGAGCGCGTAATCGAGACCGCCAAAGCGATTCCGATTCCGACCGACCAGCAGGTGCTGCACATTCTCAATCAGGAATTTATCGTCGATGGCCAGGGCGACGTGCGCGAACCGCTCGGCATGAGCGGCGTGCGGCTCGAAGTTAATGTGCATATCGTCACTGGCGCGGTATCCGCGGCGCAGAACATCATAAAATGCGTGCGGCGCTGCGGTCTCGAGGTTAACGATCTGATTCTGCAGCCGCTTGCCTCGGCAACCGCGGTAGTGTCGGAAGACGAAAAGGATCTCGGCGTGTGCCTGGTCGACATTGGCGGCGGCACCACCGACATCGCGATTTTCACGCAAGGCGCGATCCGCCATACGGGCGTAATTCCAATTGCCGGCGATCAGATCACCAACGACATCGCAATGGCGCTGCGCACGCCGACCAAAGATGCGGAAGACATCAAGCGCCGCTACGGCTGCGCTTTGAAGCAACTCGCCGATCCGCAGCAAATGGTCGAGGTGCCCGGCATTGGCGAACGCAGTGCGCGGCAGTTGTCGCGCCAGACGCTCGCGGAGGTGATCGAGCCGCGCATCGAGGAACTCTATTCGCTGGTGCAGGCCGAGTTGCGCCGCTCAGGTTACGAAGAATTGTTGTCATCGGGAATCGTCTTGACCGGCGGCTCAAGTTCAATGCAGGGCATGGTCGAACTTGGTGAAGAGATTTTTCATATGCCGGTGCGCATTGGTCAGCCGCAGTATCACGGCGGACTTTCCGAAGTCGTGCGCAATCCGCGCTATGCGACGGCGGTCGGGCTGCTGATGCTCGGTTTACAGCAACAGCGCCAGCACCATCTCGCGCAGGCGCAGTTAACTACGCTCGGTGGTTTGATCGAGCGCATGAAAAGTTGGTTCAAGGGAAATTTTTAATGGGCACCCGCAACACGCCATTCAGCAGCAAACAGGTTCACCTATCGAAATTTTTGTTTTTTACTTTAGTCACAGGAGACAACTATGTTTGAAATCATGGAAGTTCCATCTCAGGTAGCGGTTATCAAAGTCATCGGGGTCGGCGGCTGCGGCGGCAATGCGGTCGATCACATGATCGCCAACGGCGTTAATGGCGTCGAATTCATCTGCGCCAACACCGACATGCAGGCGTTAAAACGCTCGCAGGCGCGCACGCAATTGCAGCTCGGCCCGGAAATTACCAAAGGGCTCGGGGCGGGCGCTAATCCGGAAGTGGGCCGTCAGGCAGCACTTGAGGATCGCGAGCGCATCATCGACTTGATCAGCGGCGCCGACATGTTATTTTTAACAGCCGGCATGGGCGGCGGCACCGGCACCGGGGCGGCGCCGGTCGTGGCGGAAATTGCGCGTGAACTTGGCATTCTTACGGTCGCCGTCGTTACGAAACCGTTCGCCTTCGAAGGCAAACGCCAACGGATAGCACTCGAAGGTCTCGAAGCGTTGTCGCAACATGTGAACTCGCTGATCGTGATTCCGAACGACAAGCTGATGCAGGTTTTGGGCAACCAGGTAACGCTCGACGAGGCGTTTCGCGCGGCCAACGACGTATTGCATGGCGCGGTCGCCGGCATCGCAGAAATTATCAGCCACCCCGGCATGATCAACGTCGACTTCGCCGACGTTAAAACGGTTATGTCGGAAACCGGCATGGCGATGATGGGTTCAGCCAAAGCTGCCGGCACCGACCGCGCGCGCATGGCGGCTGAACAGGCGGTTGCGTGCCCATTGCTTGAGGACATCGATATCGCCGACGCACGTGGCGTGCTGGTCAATATCTCGGCCAGCAAATCGCTTTTCCAGTTGCAGGAAGTGTATGACGTGATGGACGTGATCAAGGCGTTTGCGGCCGAGTCGGCGACAGTGATCACGGGCGCCGTGTATGACGAGTCGCTGGGCGACGAACTGCGGGTGACAATTGTGGCGACGGGACTCGGCAAAGCCCACGCGCGCATCCAGACGAAACCATTACTGGTCGTGCAAGCGACGGGGACTGATGGGATGGTAAGCGGCGCGGTGAACTACGAGGAACTCGATCAGCCGGCGGTCATGCGGCGCAACCGTAATCAGACTGTCGAAGCGTTGCGTCAATCGGGCGTGGACATGCTGGATATCCCCGCATTCCTGCGCAAGCAGGCAGATTGATTACGAAATTACGAAGCAACGTCGAAAATGTAAGCGCTGCGCGGCTGTGTGCCTGATGGGGGCTATCTTCGTTAATTTAAACGTCGCGCAATTTTTGACGGAACCTCGGGTGATGATGCACTCGGGGCAAGCGGCTTGGTTGTAGGGTGCGCACTAACTGGGTAATCGAACGTGTTAAAATGTGATCTAAGTAACATAGAAATCAACGAGTTAAATTTGTGATCAAGCAACGCACGCTCAAAACCATTATCCGCGCCACGGGTGTCGGTTTGCACACGGGTGAAAAGGTGTATCTGACCTTGCGTCCGGCTGCGCCGAACACGGGCGTCGTCTTTAGGCGCGTCGATCTCGCGCAACCGGTTGACATCAAGGCTGACCCGTATTTCGTGGGTGATACGCGTCTGTCGTCGTGCCTTGAACGCGATGGCGTCAGGGTATCGACGGTCGAGCACCTGATGTCGGCGTTGGCGGGGCTGGGCATCGATAACATTTATGTCGATGTCTCCGCAGGCGAGGTGCCGATCATGGATGGCAGCGCGGGCCCTTTTGTTTTTCTGCTGCAATCAGCGGGTATAGAAGAGCAGACCGCCGCCAAGCGGTTTATTCGAATTTTAAAAACAGTTGAAGTCAACGATGGCGACAAGTCCGCGCGCTTTGAGCCTCACAACGGCTTTAAGATCGACTTCAGCATCGATTTTGATCATCCCGTGTTTGCGAATTCGGCCAAGTCGGTGTCCGTGGATTTTGCGGCGACCTCTTACATCAGGGAAGTGAGCCGCGCCCGCACCTTTGGATTCATGCACGAAGTCGAGTGGATGCGCGGCCAGGGCCTGGCGCTCGGCGGTTCGCTTGATAACGCGATTGTGCTGGACGAATATCGCGTGCTCAACAACGACGGCCTGCGTTACGACGATGAGTTCGTCAAGCACAAGGTGCTCGACGCAATCGGCGACCTTTATCTGCTCGGTCATCCGGTCATTGGCGCTTTTGTCGCGCACAAGTCGGGCCATGCGCTCAACAACCGGCTGTTGCGCCGGTTGCTCGAAGAGAAGGATGCGTGGGAGTACGTGAGTTTCGAGCGGCCCGAAGACGCGCCTGCGTTTGTCGCGTCCGGCCAACCTGCGCTCGCTTGATGGGCCCGATTTAGCGCTATGTTCGTCCTGCGGGTGCTCGGATTTTTTGTTGTCGCAAGCATCGGCGCATCGCTGCTTACTTATCTGGTTACCAAGAATCGCCGCTACGTGACTCTAGCGTGGCGTATTTTTAAATACGGCATCATGATGGCGATTATCGTGCTCACGTTCATCCTGTTCGAGCGCTTAATCCTCGTTATTTAAGCCGCGCACGTTTACTTGGAAATGCGGTGCCGCGACGCCAGCGTCGTTACCGCATGCTTCAGCGGCGAGTCTTCCAGGGCATCAGCGAGTTTTTTAAGATTCTCAATCGTTTCAACGCTTAAGCGCTTAATTTTGCGCTCGCCCGGCAGTGCTGCTACGGCCTTACCGACTTGCACTTCAATTCTGATTGCAGTAATCTCGCACCGCTGTTTCTGGTAAGCAACTAACAGTCTAGTCGTGAGCTGCTTGAGTTTTGCGGCAATCGCGGCATTTTCAGCCAAGAGGGTGAGGGTTCCATCGCGCAGCTGTTTGACGCAGCAGGCTTGCGTCAATTCAAGTGGTGCGATATCCAAAAGTACCCGATGCAGTTCGCTGTTCCGCTGTACTTCCTGAGTTAATGAACGCAAGCGGTCCGACGTGTTGAGATAGAAATTGATCCGGCGCGCTGGCATGGTTGAGATTGTGGGGCATCAATGAACATAATTCTAGTTTCCGGCAAACTGGCAAGAGCGCGAACCATCACACTCACGCTGCCGCAGCTGCTGAGCGGAGCGGCTGTTTCACTAATCGGTCTGTTGGTACTCGCATTCGCGCTGCAATACCTGACTCTGCGTTACGCGCCCGGCCTTAATCGCCCCTTACTCAATACGCTGATCCAGAACGCGCATCACGAAGAAAACGAAAAAACTCAAAGCTACTTGCGCGAGAACCTGAATGCGCTGGCGTCTAAGCTCGGGCAGATGCAGGCGCAATTATTGCGCCTGGATACGCTAGGCGAGCGGCTGGCTAAAACGGCGGGGTTTAAACCGCAGGAATTCATGTTCGACCAGCCGCCCGGCCGCGGCGGCGCGGAATCATCCATTCCCACCCATGACTTGTCACTTGGCGACCTTAACCGCCAGGTCGAACTGCTCGGTCGGCAGATGGCAGACCGCACCGACAAACTCGGCATCCTGGATTCGCTGATGATCGTGGACAGCGCCAGGAAAAAATTGCTGCCATCGATTCTGCCGGTAGAAGGCGGATGGTATTCGTCCAACTATGGCTGGCGCATTGATCCGTTCAACGGGGTCCGCGCGTTTCATGAAGGCATGGACTTCATGGCGGAGACCGGGACACAGGCGCGCGCAGCGGCCGGTGGGGTAGTCGCATACGCCGATGCTCATGCCCAATATGGTAATATGATTGAGATTGATCATGGCAATGGTTTGATCACTCGTTACGCGCATTTGTCGAAACGTCTGGTCAAGGTTGGTGATGTGGTGCTCAGTGCTGGAATCATCGGCCAGGTTGGCAGTTCGGGCCGCGCGACCGGGCCGCATTTGCACTTCGAAGTTCGTCAAAACGGGGCGCCGCTCAATCCAATGCGTTTTCTTCGCTTGCCCAGCTAACGCGCGTCGGGTTTCTGGTTCAAATGGGGTGGGGTGTTTCCCCACCCTTTTTTATTGATAAAAGCTCTGATCGAGAGTTCATTTTTCGAAGCACCCTCTGCAGCGGGGGATACACAAGAGGCGGTGGTTCGTATTGGCCCGCTTGTTTTCAAATTCCTTAGGTGTAACGTCATTCATGATTTCAGGCCTGCTCAAAAAAATATTTGGTAGCCGCAACGAACGCTTGTTGCGTCAGTACATGCATTCGGTGCGCGCCATCAATGCGCTCGAGCCGGCAACTGCCGCGCTCACGGAAGACGCGCTGAAAGCCAAGACAGATGAATTCAAGCAGCGGCACGCCGCGGGCGAGTCGCTCGACGCGTTGTTGCCGGAGGCTTTCGCAGTCGTCCGCGAGGCGGGTAAACGTGTTTTGAACATGCGCCACTTCGACGTGCAGATGATCGGCGGTATCGTTTTGCATAGCGGCAAGATCGGCGAAATGCGCACCGGCGAGGGTAAAACGCTGGTTGCGACGCTGCCGGCATATCTAAACGCGCTGTCAGGCAAGGGCGTTCATGTAGTTACAGTCAACGACTACCTCGCCAAGCGTGACTCTGAGTGGATGGGCCGGATCTACGGCTACCTGGGTCTCAAGGTCGGGGTGATTTTGTCGCAAATGGATCACGGCGATAAGCAAGGCGCGTATGCCGCTGATATTACGTACGGCACCAACAACGAGTTTGGTTTCGACTATCTGCGCGACAACATGGCGGCCACGCCGGGCGAGCGGTTTCAGCGCAAGCTCAACTACGCAATCGTCGACGAAGTCGATTCGATCCTGATCGATGAGGCGCGCACGCCGCTAATCATATCGGGCCAGGCTGAAGATACGACCGAACTTTATTACCGCATGAACGAGATCGCGCCGCTGCTCAAGCGCCAGGCGGATGAAAACAGTCCGGGCGAATACACGGTCGACGAAAAACAGCATCAGGTGTTGCTTTCCGAGGCGGGGCATGAACGCAGCGAAGCGCTGCTCGCCGAAGCTGGATTGCTGCCGCATGGCGGCAGCCTGTATGACCCGGGCAACATCAATCTAATCCATCATTTGTATGCCGCATTGCGCGCACATTCGCTGTTTCATCGCGACCAGCAGTATGTCGTGCAAGAGGGCGAGATCATCATTGTCGACGAGTTTACCGGCCGCCTGATGCCGGGACGACGGTGGTCGGACGGCTTGCACCAGGCGGTCGAGGCGAAAGAAGGCGTCGCCATTCAGCGTGAAAACCAGACGCTCGCGTCGATTACGTTCCAGAATTACTTCCGCATGTATGCGAAGCTTTCCGGGATGACCGGCACGGCGGACACCGAGGCGTACGAATTCCAGCACATCTACAGCCTGGAAACGGTCGTCATTCCGACGCATAAGCCGATGGTCCGCGACGACCGGATGGATCAGGTTTACCAGACGTTTCGCGAGAAGTACGCAGCGGTGATTAAGGACATACAGGGTTGTTACGAGACCGGGCAACCGGTACTCGTCGGCACGACGTCTATCGAAAATTCCGAAATTTTGTCGAAGCTACTCGATAAGGAAAGCCTTCCTCACAACGTGCTTAATGCAAAACAGCATGCGCGCGAAGCGGAGATCGTCGTGCAGGCGGGCCGGCCCAAGACCATCACCATCGCAACCAACATGGCGGGACGCGGGACCGATATTGTGTTGGGCGGCAATCCGGAACCCGAAATCGCGCGCATGGAAGCGGACGAAAGCCTGGACGCTGTCGCCAAGCAGCGCCAGGTTGAAGAACTGCGCTTCCAGTGGCAAAAACTTCATAACCAGGTGGTGACCGCTGGCGGACTGCATATCATCGCAACCGAACGTCATGAATCGCGGCGCGTCGATAACCAGTTACGCGGCCGGTCCGGACGCCAGGGTGATCCGGGTTCGAGCCGGTTTTACCTGTCGCTCGAAGATCCGCTGCTAAGAATTTTTGCGTCGGATCGGGTCGCCGCGATCATGCAGCGCCTCAAGATGCCTGACGGCGAGGCAATCGAACATCCGTGGGTGACCCGCGCCATCGAAAACGCGCAGCGCAAAGTAGAAGCGCGCAATTTCGATATGCGCAAGCACTTGCTCGAATATGACGACGTTTCCAACGATCAGCGCAAAGCCATCTACGAATCGCGCAACCAGCTGCTCGAGTCGGCCGACATCTCGGAGCGTGTCACTGCGATCCGCGCCGAAGTTATCAATGGATTCTTTAACCAGCACATTCCGCCGGAAAGCCTCGAAGAACAATGGGACATCGCGGGGCTGGAGAAAACGCTGGCGGCCGAACTGCAGCTCGATTTACCAATCAAGCAATGGCTTGCGGATGAGCCCGACCTCGACCAGGAGCAAATGCGCACGCGGGTGATTGAGCTCGCGAACAAGAAATATGCGGACAAGTCCGCACAGGTCGATGCCAAGGCAATGCGCCAGTTCGAGCGCGCAATCATGTTGCAAAGCGTCGACTCGCATTGGCGCGAGCACCTCGCGGCACTTGATCACTTGCGGCAGGGGATCCATTTGCGCAGTTACGCGCAAAAGACGCCGACCCAGGAGTATAAAAAGGAGGCGTTCGAGCTTTTTTCATTGATGCTCGACATGATCAATACGGACGTCACCAAAATCTTGCTTACCGTGCAGATTCGCAGCGAGGCCGAACTCGAAAAAGTCGAGGAACCGGAAACGCCCACGAACTTGCAATACCACCACTCCGACTACGGTCAGGCTCTCGAGCAGGCGAATGCTGATGGGTCCGCATCGGACGCGCAAACGTTCGTGCGCGGCGCACAAAAAGTCGGTCGCAATGATCCTTGTCCGTGCGGGTCCGGCAAAAAATATAAGCACTGTCACGGCCGGCTGACATAGCGGAGCGAGGCCGCGCTTGCGGAACCTCTTCCTTCAGCCCAAAGCCAGCCGCGACCAGCGGTGCAAGATATAATCGCGAGCGAAATATTTAAACTGCCATGCCTGTCAACCTTTCCGCCCCCGACCCTGCATCCCTGCTGCCCATCGCCGGGGTCACGCTTGGCATTGCTGCAGCGGGAATTCGCAAAGCGGGCCGTCAGGATCTTCTCGTCATAAAGCTTGATGAAGGCGCAACAGTAGCGGGCGTATTCACCCAGAATCGTTTTTGCGCGGCACCGGTCGCCGTTACACGTGAGCACCTGGAGTCCGTAAACGCGGCCGCATCCATACGCGCGCTGGTAATAAATACCGGCAACGCGAACGCCGGAACCGGTAAGGAAGGACTCGCCAACGCGCGCCGTACGTGCGCCGATCTTGCAGCCCTGATTGGATGCGATCCGCAACAGATACTGCCTTTTTCGACCGGCGTGATTATGGAGCCGTTGCCGGTAGAGCGCCTCGCCGCCGGCTTGCCGGCTTGCCTGGCTGATTTATGCGCTGCCAATTGGTTCAACGCAGCGAAGGCAATCATGACGACCGATACGCTGCCGAAAGCGTTTTCGCAACAGAGTCGGATCGGCAATGCGAATATCACGCTAACGGGCATCGCCAAAGGCGCGGGCATGATTCACCCCAACATGGCGACCATGCTCGGATTTATTGCAACCGATGCGCGGGTCAGCCTGCCGCTGGTCAAGGCCGCAGTCGCCTACGCCGCAGAAAGATCGTTCAATTGCATCAGCGTGGACGGTGACACGTCGACCAACGATTCGTTCGTGTTAATCGCGAGTGGCACGGTGGGCATGGATGAAGTTACCGACGCGCGCAGTGTCGAATTCGTCGCGTTTCGGGATGCAGTGACCACCGTGGCTACGCAGCTCGCGCAGTCAATTATCAGGGACGCCGAGGGCGCGACGAAATTCATCACGGTGCGCGTCGAAGGCGGAGGCAGCGAAGAAGAGTGCCGCAGAATCGGCTTTGCAATTGCACATTCGCCACTCGTGAAGACGGCGTTCTTTGCGTCCGATCCTAACCTCGGGCGTATTCTTGCGGCGATCGGCTATGCGGGCATCGCTGATCTTGATGTCGAGAAACTCGATCTTTATCTCGACGATGTACTCGTCGCGCGCCACGGCGGGCGCAACCCTGCTTATCAGGAAACCGACGGCCAGCGGGTGATGAAGCAGAGTGAAATTACCGTGCGCGTAGTGCTCAATCGCGGCGGCGCCAATGCAACGCTGTGGACCTGTGATCTCTCGCACGACTATGTGAGTATTAATGCGGATTATCGTTCATGAGCGAGTGGACATCTTTGATCAAGCGCGCTGATGATCTTTTGTCCCGCATGGAAAAACTATTGCCGGCGGCGCCGCCTGCGACGGATTGGAAGGCAACCGCATTCCGCTGGCGCTCACGCGATGGCCACGGCGCAATCGAAGCGGTGCGCCATGTCCACAAAATCAGGTTGTCCGACTTGTGCGGCATCGACCGGCAAAAAAAGCTGGTCGAACAGAACACGCGGCAATTTGTCGAGGGCTATCCTGCCAACAATGTGCTGTTAACCGGCGCTCGCGGCACTGGCAAATCGTCTTTAATTAAAGCCTTGCTCAATAAATATGCGGCGCGCGGTTTACGCGTGATTGAAGTAGAAAAGCAGCACCTCGTCGATCTGCCCGATATTGTCGAATTGATTGCGCTGCGGCCCGAGCGATTTGTGCTGTATTGCGATGATTTATCGTTCGAGGCGGATGAACCGGGCTACAAGGCGTTAAAGGTGGTGCTCGATGGGTCGGTCGCAGCCGCCTCTGAAAATTGCCTGATTTACGCGACCTCGAACCGGCGCCATTTGATGCCGGAATTCATGTCAGAAAATCTTGATGCGAAGCGGGTCGACGATGAAATTCATCCCGGCGAGACCATCGAAGAAAAAATCTCGCTGTCGGAGCGGTTCGGCGTGTGGGTGTCGTTTTATCCGTTCGACCAGGACGAATATCTCGAGATCGTCGGCCAATGGCTCGAGTACTTCAAGGTAAACCAAGCTGACAGCGAGCCGGTGCGGCACGCGGCATTGCAATGGGCTTTGCAGCGCGGGTCTCGCAGTGGACGTGTGGCCTGGCAGTTCGCGCGCGACTGGTCGGGCCGCGCACAGATCGCGCGCGGCAAGTCCTAGCGTTGGCGACCGCCGCCGAGGGCGCCGCGCCTGGCCGGGAGCGCATCGAGGTTGTCGCAGCGGTCATTTTGGACAAGCGCGGCAGATTTTTACTGGCGCAACGTCCGGCGGGCAAGGTGTATGCAGGTTATTGGGAATTTCCCGGCGGCAAAGTCGAAACGGGCGAAGACGCCGCGACCGCATTGGCGCGCGAGCTGCACGAAGAACTCGGCGTTAACGTGACCCTCGCGTACCCATGGCTCACGCGCGAATTCGATTATCCGCATGCGAATGTGCGTCTCAGGTTTTTCCGCGTTTACGGCTGGACCGGCCTGCTCCAAAGCAGAGAACAGCAGCAGTTTGCGTGGCAATCAATCAATAACATAACTGTCGGGCCTCTGTTGCCGGCGAACGGTCCCATCGTGCGCGGACTCGAATTGCCCGGCGTGTATGGAATCACCTGTGCAGGACGACTCGGACGCGATGCTTTTATGCTCAGGCTCGAGCATTCACTGCGCCAGGGCCTGCGACTGATTCAAGTGCGAGAAAAAGAGATGTCCGATGCGGATCTGCGCAGCTTTGCGTCAGACGTCGTGACGATGTCACACGCCCATGGTGCGCGCGTCGTCGTTAATGGGAGCGCACAGATTGCAAGCCAGGCTGGCGCAGACGGTGTGCACCTGACTGCCGCGTGCTTGATGGCGGCGACGACACGCCCCGATTGCGACTGGTGTGGAGCGTCGTGTCACGCTGCAGTCGAACTGGAGCGCGCGCGTGAACTGGATCTCGATTTCGTCGTGTTAGGCCCGGTGGCTGCGACGCCTACCCATGCCGGTGCAAAGCTGCTCGGTTGGGACTCGTTCAAACTGCTGATTAAAAATTATCCCGTGCCGGTGTATGCATTAGGGGGCCTTCGCGCAGCAGATCTGGAACACGCATGGCGGTGCGGCGGCCATGGCGTCGCGCTGCTGCGCGATGCATGGACTGACGCGCAGTATCGCTAGAGCGGACCCGCTGGCGCTCTACTGCTGCGACTCACCCGGCCCTGGTTCCGACTCGATGTCGTTTTTGTTATCGAGCACCGGGATGCGATAGCTTTCGGTCGCCCACGCGCCCAGATCAATTACGCGGCAGCGCTCGCAGCAAAACGGGCGGGCACGGTTGGCGGCACTCCACTCGACCGGTTTTCCGCAATGCGGGCAGTTAACCACGCGGGGCTTCATGTTCGGCTGAACGAATTATAGATTGCAAAAAGTCAATTCAAAATCGACATCCGCTTCATACACCTTCGGCCGCTGCGCAGCTTCCTGAGTGGTAAAACGGATATTGAGCGCGTATTTGTTCGCGCTGATTTCAGGCACGCAGTGATAGTCGAGCTTTAAACGGATGCGCAGCATTTGCGCGATGCGCCCCGCCATCATCTGCTGGTAGACGCCTTGCGCCGCCGTTTGCATAGCGCCTTTCCCACTCTCGCGCAAAAGCCGCAGCACAATCGCAATGCCGTCCCGGATTGGCAAAAAGGGGGCGAGCCAGCCTTCGAGATCGTGCCGGTGCTGCTCAGCACTCAAATGCAGCCAATAGTGGTACGAGGGAACATCGAATTCACACACGCCGCCGGGAATGTTGGTGCGCTGCCTGATGCTCATCAGCCATTCGTTTTCACGCAGTTCCTGGCCGACCTTGCCGGACATCTGAAAGAGCCGCGACGAGGTGCGATCAATATCCCACAAAATATTATCGAGCGCCTCTTGCGATATATCGGGGTTGTCACGCAGTGATTCGAGCGATTGCTTCTGGCGCTCGAGTTCCTGCAGCAGGTCTGATTTCAGATCGGCGCGGCCCGCAACTTCAAGGATTTCGAACATGCACAGCAGCGCCACATGGTGTTCCTGCGGATCAGCCTTCGCAATGAAATAGATCGTGCGCTCGTACAAATCCTCAAGCCGCAGTAAAGTACGGATTCGTTCGCTGAGTGGGTATTCGTAGCTGATCACGACGCGGGAGGGCTTGCGCTATCGTTATTGGTCTGCGGCCAATTGTTCTACATTATCAAAAAAAAATAAAGACCTTAATCTGTTTTTGACCGGATTTGACGAAAATCCTCGCATCTAGGCCGGCTTCCGCGCGAGTTTGAGGTATGAGAGATGGATGGCTTCGACTGCTTCTTGCAGCGCCTGCAGGTCACCATCATTGCGCACGATATCATCGGCGTTGCGCCGCCGCTCCTGCCGGCTCGCCTGGTGCGCCATGATCGCTGTGACCGCCTCAACGGTGAGGCCGCTGCGCTGCATGACGCGCGCAACCTGTTGCGCCTCATCGCAATCGACCACCAGCACACGCTGCGCGAGTTCACGATAAGCGCCGGTTTCAATTAAAAGCGGCACGACAATAACGATATACGGAATTTCATCGAACGGCTTTTTTGCGCAGGTCGCGAGCCTTGCTGTCACCCCTGACCTGATCATCGGATGCAACAACGATTCAAGTTTCTGTTTAGCCGGCGCATCCGAAAATACCAGTTCACGCATGCGACTGCGGTTGAGCGCACCGGCGCTGTCCAGATATTCGGCACCAAACTCCTGGCCGATCAAAAGCGCGCCGGCGTGGCCGGCAGCCGTAAGTGCGTGAGCGATTTCGTCCGTGTCGATAACCGCCGCACCGAGTTTTTCCAGCATATTGGCTACGCTGCTCTTGCCGCTGCCGATACCGCCGGTGAGAGCAATCACGGGCGGCATGGCGTCACAGTGTTTGGAGGTAATACTGCAGCAGCTGATCGCCCCAGAACAACGCGATCAATCCGCCCATCACGAGGTATGGACCGAATGGGATAGGGACATTGCGGCCGTGCCGCGCAAACACAATCAATGAAATGCCAACGATCGCGCCGACAAACGACGACAGCAAAATGACGACGGGCAGCATTTTCCAGCCGAGCCATGCGCCAATCGCTGCGAGCAGCTTAAAGTCGCCATAACCCATGCCGTCTTTGCCAGTCACAAGCTTGTAGCCCCAGAACACCAGCCACAGCGCCAGATAACCGGCGATGGCGCCGATCACTGCGGATTCCAGATCGACAAACACGCCGCCCATGTTGACGAACAGGCCGGCCCAAAGCAGCGGCAGCGTAATATTGTCGGGCAGATAGAACGTATCGAGATCGATGAAAGCAAGTGCAATCATTGCCCACACAAATACAAGCGTCGCTAAAGTGTGCCAGGAGAAGCCATAACGCCAGGCGATGTAACCCGACAATGCCGCGGTGAGCGCTTCAACGAACGGATACCGGAGTGAGATGCCGGCATTGCAAGCCGAACATTTCCCGCGCAGGACAAGGTAACTCAGCACCGGAATGTTTTCGAGGGCGCGGATCGGGTGATTGCATGCAGGGCAGGCGGAGCGCGGTACCATCAGATTGCAGCGAGGTGAGGCCGGAATTTCCTGGCCGTTCAATTCTAAAAGTTCATCGCGCCATTGGCGCTCCATCATCTTGGGTAGGCGATGAATGACGACATTCAGAAAACTGCCGATCGCTAGCGACATTGCGGTCACCGCGGTGACAAACAAAGCGGGAAACGTCTGAAAAGACTCGAAGAGGGACATCAGGAATCAGGATCGGGGATAGACGATTGCGGAGAAACCCTCAATCCTAATGAATTTCTCAAACCGCCTGACCGAGCTTGAAGATCGGCAGATACATCGCTATCACCATGCCGCCAATCAGCGTGCCAAGCACAACCATGATCAGCGGTTCCATCAAGCTCGACAGTGCATCGACCGCGTCATCGACCTCGGCCTCGTAAAAGTCGGCAACCTTGGACAGCATGCCGTCGAGCGAGCCGGCCTCTTCGCCGATGGCGACCATTTGCAACACCATATTCGGAAACATATCCACGTTTTGCATCGACACAGTCAAGCTGGAGCCGGTCGACACCTCGGCCTGAATTTTTTTGGTGGCGAGATAGTATTCGTGATTGCCCGCGGCGCCGGCAACCGAATCGAGTGCTTCGACAAGCGGCACGCCGGCGGCAAACATGGTTGCCAGCGTTCGAGTCCACCGCGCGACCGTCGCTTTGCGCACCATGTCACCGAACACCGGCGCCCGCAGCGCTATCTTATCCATGAAAATCATCACCGACTTGGAGCGCTTCCATGCATACATGAAGCCCCACACCCCGCCGATCACGACGCCGAAAATCAAGTACCAGAACTGGACGAAGAATTCGGAAATCGCCATCACGACGAGAGTCGGCCCGGGCAAGTCGGCGCCAAAGCTTGCGAACACCTGTTTAAATGCGGGGATGACAAAAATCATAATGACGGCCGTAATAATGAAGGCGACCAAAATGATCGCGATCGGATAAAACAATGCGGCCTTGATCTTGCCCTTTATTGCCTGGACCTTTTCCTTGTACGTCGCCAGGCGGTCGAGGAGGCTGTCGAGAATACCGGCCTGCTCGCCGGCGCCAACGAGATTGCAAAATAGCGCATCGAAATGCAGCGGATGTTTTTCAAAGGCCGCCTTGAGATTGGAGCCGGTCTCGATTTCCGTCTTGATGTTCATCAAAAGTTTTTGCACCGCCGGATTGTTGTGGCCTTTGCCAACGATGTCGAAGGCCTGCAGCAGTGGCACACCGGATTTCAACATGGTCGCCAGTTGGCGCGTAAACAACGTAATGTCTTTATCGGAGATGCGGCCGCCGCTGCGTACCGTCAGCTTTTTGACTTTGGCTACTTTGATGCCCTGCCGGCGCAGCATTGCATTGACGACCGCTTCGCCGCCGGCCTTCATTTCGCCGCGCATAGACTTGCCAGCCTTGTCGGTGCCCGTCCAGGAAAAATTAAATTCCTTAACGTCCTTCCTGCCGGCAGTCGCGGCTGTGGTCACCATTAATCTCTCCCATAAAGCTAATCTAACCTTAGTCGTTAGATTAGCTAGTGCATGTTACACAATAATGCCCTTGTGCGTTTACGTTGTAAAGGCACTTTAGCTCTCAGTCGCGCCCTTCGTTAAAACCTTTTTAGGCCCCGCCGCAGACGCGAGCCGAACAGTTTTAACTGCGCGATCCTGAGTCTGCATGACTTCAAGCCGGTGCCCGGCAATCGTGGCGCTGATGCCGGGTTCGGGAATATCGCGGAAGTGCTCGAGTATGAGTCCGTTAAGCGTTTTAGGTCCGTCGAGCGGAAAGTGGTATCCGAGTTTACGGTTCAATTCGCGCAACAAACTGCCGCCTTCAACCACGTATGAGCCGTCCGTCTGGCGGTGAAAGTGCGTGGATTGCAAGGGGGAGTGTGTCGCAAACTCGCCGATTAATTCTTCCACAATATCTTCCAGCGTCAACAGGCCCATCAGTTCGCCGTACTCATCGACCACGAAACACAATCGGTCTTGGTGCTCCTGGAACTGCTGCAACTGCGTAAAGAGCGGTGTGCCCGAGGGGATGAAGTAAGGCTCGCGCATGATCTCGCGCAACCGCACCGCGTTGATCCCAACATCGTCCGCACTGATGGCGAGCACTTTGCGCAACAAAATAATGCCGACGATGTTGTCAGGCTGTCCTTGATACAACGGAATACGGCGGTGGTATGCAGTGGCAATTTGCTGGCGCAAGACTTCCGGCGGGGCGTCGATGTCGATCAACTCAATCTGATTGCGCGGCGTCATTACATCGTCGACCGTAATGCTTTCGAGGTCGAACAGATTTAGCAGGATGCTTTGATGTTTTTTGGGTATGTAGTTGCCGGCTTCGAGCACCAGGGTGCGTAGTTCATCCGGCGTCATTTTGTTATTGGCCGGGTCCGGCGTTTTCAGCCTGAAGATCCAGAGTAGGGACTGGACAAACAGATTGACGAACCAAACTACCGGGTACAGTCCCTTTAGCAGTGGCTTCAGCAGAAAGGCGAGCGGCAATGCGATTTGCTCGGCATAGGTCGCGCCGATGACCTTCGGTGTAATTTCCGAGAATACGAGAATAAGGAAGGTGACAATCAACGTGCCAATAGCGAGTGCAATCTCATTCTCGCCAAATAATCGCACCGTGATAATGCTGACCAGCACCGCAGCGGCCGCGTTGATCAGGTTATTACCTAGCAGGATGACGCCGAGCAGGCGGTCCGTGCGCGCGAGCAGTTCTGTCGTGATGATGGCGCCGCGATTCCCCAGTCGGACGAGCGCTTTCAAACGGTAGCGGTTCAACGCCATCATGCTTGTTTCGGCGATCGAGAAGACGCCCGACAACAGCAAGAGGATTCCCAGCGCGATGAACTGGGCGGATAACGGTATGGCGCCCATTAGCGCACGATTGCGGATTGACGATTAAAGATTGAGCCAGACCGGTTCGAGCGCCGTCGCAATCCCCCGTCCTCGATCTTCAATCCTGCGTTCAAGTTCTGCCTAGGACGACTTCGAGCACGAACTTGCTGCCAACGTAAGCAAGCACGAGCATCAGGAATCCAGCGAGTGTCCAGCGCACTGCGATGCGGCCGCGCCAACCATATAGCCGGCGGCCGCCGAGCAGCGCGGCAAATATAAGCCACGACAAAATGCCGAATAAGGTTTTGTGATTAAAGCGCAATGCTTTGCCGAATAGTTCCTCTGAAAACACGATGCCCGTTATGAGTGTGAGGGTCAGCAGCACAAAGCCCGCGGCGATGATTCGAAACAGCAACGTTTCCATCGTCAACAGCGGCGGTAAGTTTCGGAGGCCGAACGGCAAGTCGCCGCCATGCAACCGCCGCTCGAGCAGTGCCATCAAGAGCACATGCAGCGATGCGATTGTAAAAAAACTGTAGGCAAGCAAAGAAATTACCAGGTGGGCTTTAAAGGCGACGAGTTCGGTATTCGGTAGCGCGCGCGCCGCCGGAAATAACGCAGGCAGCAATACACACACTGCCGCTACCGGCATGACCATTGCCCGCAGGCCCTCCACCTTGTAGACAAGATTCCCCAGCCAGTAAATCGCGACGGTGAGCCAGACAATCGCAGACAGCGCATTGCCGATGCCAAGATGCATGCCTTCCTGTGCGAAGATAGATTGATAAAGCAGTACTGAGTGCAACGACAGCGGCACGAGCACCAGCAAATGTCCGGCAGCGCGCGAGCTTGCTTCCGCGGTCGGCATCATCGTAACTGGCAGCCAATTTACGCGCCAAAAATACGCAGCAAGCGCCACGTACATGAGAGAAGTGATCGGATAGAATATCGGGTTCAGCATGGGTTTGAACCGCAGTGTACACCAGTCATTCGCGGCCTTGCCCCATGCGCTTTAGAGGCGAAATTGTATGTTTGAAAGTTTGACCGGCCGGCTGTCGCAAGTAGTGAAGACGCTGCGCGGCGAAGCGCGGCTGACCGAAACAAATATTCAGGATGCGCTGCGCGAAGTGCGCATGGCATTGCTTGAAGCCGACGTAGCTTTGCCCGTCGTCAAGGATTTTGTCGCACAAGTACGGGAGCGCGCGCTCGGTCAGGAAGTAATGGGAAGCTTGACGCCCGGCCAGGCGCTGGTGGGCATCGTACATCGCGAACTCGTTATATTAATGGGCGAAGCCGCTGCGCCGCTCGATCTCGCGACAACGCCGCCCGCGGTGATCTTAATGGCAGGCTTGCAGGGCTCAGGGAAGACGACTACCAGCGGCAAGCTCGCAAAATTACTGAGCGAGCAGATGAAAAAGAAAGTGCTGCTCGCAAGCTGCGACGTCTACCGACCCGCCGCCATTGAGCAGCTTAAAACCCTGGCCGCTCAAATCGAAGTCGATTTTTTCCCCTCGTCGAGCCACGAAAAACCCGCCGCGATTGCACTTGCAGCGCTTGATTTCGCGCGCAAGCATCATCACGACGTGTTGATCGTCGATACTGCGGGCCGGCTCGCGATCGATGAAGCGATGATGGGAGAAATTCGCGACTTGCATGCGGCGCTCAAACCGATAGAAACCTTATTCGTCGTCGATTCTATGCAGGGACAGGACGCGGTCAATGTCGCCAAGGCGTTCGCCGCCGCGCTCCCGCTGACGGGTGTGGTGCTGACCAAGCTGGACGGCGACGCGCGCGGCGGCGCCGCACTGTCCGTGCGCAAAATCACCGGCAAGCCGATCAAATTCGCGGGCGTGGGCGAAAAGCTCACCGGCTTTGAAGTGTTTCATCCGGATCGTATGGCGTCGCGCATTCTTGGTATGGGGGATGTGCTGTCCTTGATCGAAGATGTACAGCGCACGGTTGATCGCAAGGAGGCGGAAAGGTTTGCGCACAAGCTTAAATCCGGCAAAGGATTCGACCTCGAAGACTTCAAGCTGCAAATCGGGCAGATGAAAAAAATGGGCGGCGTTTCAGCGATGCTCGAAAAGCTGCCGGGACAGCTCGCGCAGGCCGCCGGCAAAGCGCAGATGGACGACCGGCAAATCCGCCGTATCGAAGGCATTATCAATTCGATGACGTCGCAGGAACGCGCCAAACCTGAAGTGTTAAAGGCGTCGCGCAAACGCCGCATCGCGACCGGCGCCGGCGTAAGCGTGCAGGAGGTGAACCGTCTGCTGGCCCAGTTCGAGCAGACGCAGAAGATGATGAAGATGATGGCTAAGGGCGGCATGGCGAAAATGATGCGTTCGATGAAGGGAATGTTTCCCGGCGGAGCCCGCTAAACCGCCCGTTTGCAGGCATCCCGCGCAGACGCGCAATTCGACTTGCTCGAGCGCCGCATATCGACTGTAACGAGAGCGAATTCTCAGTCGAACCGCATTCGGCTGAATACCGTTCTTACCTTGCGTTAACTTCAAAAGTAAGCGTAAAATCACGCCCTTTCCGCATTTTCAGGGTCGGATTTACCATGGTCGTTATAAGACTGGCACGTGGCGGCGCCAAAAAGCGTCCGTTTTTTAATCTGGTGGTTGCGGATTCGAAGCGCGCGCGCGATGGCCGCTTCATAGAGCGCATCGGCTTTTACAATCCTAAAGCGTCGGCTGGTCAGGAAGCGTTTCGCTACCAAGCCGAGCGCCTGACGTACTGGCAGAGCAAGGGTGCGCAGATTAGCGACACCGCCGCCCGTCTGGTTAAACAGTTCGGCGCGAAGCCGGCCCCAGCTGCCTGAATAACATGGTAGTGATGGGGCGGGTGACCGCTCCGTTTGGAGTTAAAGGCTGGTTCAAGGTTTATACGCTTTCGGCGCAACCGGATAGTCTGTGCGATTACCCGGTGTGGTGGTTGCGGCGCGATGGCGAATGGCGCGAAATGCACGTGGCCGCGGCCAAGGTGCAAGGCAATACGCTGGTGGCGCAGTTCGCCGGAATCGAGAATCGCGAAGCTGTTGCAGCGATTCGAGGCTCTGATATAGGGATTCCGCGCGAGCAACTGCCGGACGCCGAAAGTGGTGAGTTTTACTGGGCTGACTTAATTGGCCTGCGAGTCGTCAATATAGAACAGCAAGAGCTGGGCCGCGTGGTGCGTATCGTGGAGACTGGCGCAAATGACGTGCTGGTGGTTGCAGGCGGGAGCGATTCTAAGCCGGGTGATGGCGTCGAGCGCGAAGTTGCGAGTGAAATACTGATACCGTTTATTGCCGATGCAATTTTGAAAGTTGACATCGGGGCTGGTGTAATTGCAGTGGACTGGGGCAGGGATTATTGATGCTTCAGTTTGATGTGGTAACGATTTTTCCGAACATGTTCGGTGCAGTGGCAGAAGCGGGCGTAATCGGACGGGCGCGCGATAACGGGATTTATCAACTGGTCGCGTGGAACCCGCGCGATTTCGCGCAAAACGCGTATCGCACGGTCGATGACCGGCCGTATGGCGGCGGCCCGGGGATGGTGATGATGGCCGAACCGCTCGGTCGCGCAATGGCAGCCGCGAGACAGCGGCAGAAAAGCGCGGGTGTGCAGAAGCCGCGCGTGATTCACCTGACCCCGCAGGGGCGGTTGCTGGATCATGCGTTGGTAATGGATTTAGCAGGGCAGCACGGACTGGTTTTGCTGGCGGGTCGGTATGAAGGCGTCGACGAACGCGTGATGCGCGAAATCGACGACGAAATTTCGATCGGAGATTACGTTCTGTCGGGGGGCGAATTAGCAGCGATGGTGCTGATAGACTCCATCGTGCGCCAGTTGCCCGGAGTGCTGGGCGACGCGGAATCGGCGAACCAGGATTCGTTTGTAAATGGATTGCTTGATTGCCCTCATTACACGCGACCGGAGGCATACGAGGGACAGAAAGTGCCGCCGGTATTGTTGTCAGGCAATCACGCCGATATTAATAGGTGGCGTTTAAAGCAGGCGTTGGGCAGGACGTGGCAGCGGCGGCCGGATTTGCTGGCGAAGCGGGTGTTGTCGGAAAATGAGCGCAAATTGCTCGAAGAATTCAAGCAAGAACTCAGTGGAGTATGACGATGGATCTTATACAAAAGCTCGAAAGCGAAGAAATCACCCGTCTCGGAAAAAAAATCCCTGACTTTAAGGCCGGCGACACCGTCGTGGTGAACGTCAACGTGGTCGAAGGCGACCGCAAGCGCGTCCAGGCCTATGAAGGTGTGGTGATTGCCAGGAAAAGCCGCGGCCTCAATTCGGCGTTTATCGTGCGTAAAATCTCATCAGGCGAAGGCGTCGAGCGCACATTCCAGTTGTACTCGCCCTTGATCGCGTCGATTGAAGTCAAGCGCAGGGGCGATGTCAGCCGCGCGAAGCTTTATTACCTGCGTGGACTGTCGGGCAAAGCGGCGCGCATCAAGGAACGCCTGGCAATCCGCGACAAAGAAGTGCTGCCACCGGCCGAGGCGGAAAAACCGAAAGCAGAAGCCGAACCGATTAACTAATCGGGGCAAGCTCGAAAAAAGGCGGCGTGAGCCGCCTTTTTTATTGGGTGCGAGGCGAAGGTTGCCGTCCACATTAACCCACGATAGCTATATGCGCCCGCCGCTTCGCTCCCTTAATACCGGCCGCGCGGGTTCAAGACTCGATGCGCGCATTCGCCTCGATCAAAAACGTGAGGATGCAAAAGGGGGGAATTCATTAGCCGCGAAATATAAAACTGATACGCCCTACTCATTTTCAACGGGTCGCCTTCAACGCGGCTCGTTTTTCCAAATATCGCTCAAATACTCGTGGCTCTGTGTATTGACCCAGCTCGTTCGCAGTTCGACCGGCTCGTCATGATAGGTGTAGGCGACGCGCTTAATCATCAATACTGGACTCGTTGCACTTACACCGAGCACCCGCGAGACGCGCGCAGGCGGTAGCGCAGCAGACAGGCGTTCACTGATACGCACCACATTGATGCCATAGCGCGCCTGATAAAGCCCGTAGATAGTTCCCTCGCGTGCGCCGAAGCTGGCGGCGTTCAAATCGGGAAAACGAGCAGCAGCGATGCGCAACTCGTCGAAGATCACAGGCCTGCGAGCGAGCTTTAACACGTTATGCACGCAATGCACGCGCTCGCCCGGCTTGAGGCCAAGTCGCGCGGCAGTTTCGGTGTCAGCCTTGGTGGTCTTCAGCGACAGCAGCTCGTGCGCTGGTGGTTCCTTGCCGCCGTCCTTACTGACGATGTGAAAGAAATAGTAAAACTGGCGGTCTTCAGTATGAATTGTCACGAACGTGCCGCGGCCCTGTTGGCGGATCACGATTTTTTCGGCTACAAGTTCGTCGATAGCCTTGCGGATGGTGCCGACCGATACCTGAAACTGCGCCGCCAGACGCGATTCGCTCGGAATCGCGGCGCCGGGTTTCCACTCGCCGGCAATCAGGCTGCGGGTGATGCGGCCCTTAACTTCTTTGTAGAGCGGTTGCGACGCCGGACCGCCACCGGCCAGTGCGCGTACTGGCTTCAATGAGTTTTAACAGTGCAAATCATGGCGTAAATCTTACCATTCGTTCATCGCGCATCATATAGGTCATATTGTTGACTCATATTTAACGCGGCATGTAGTATCGCGCGGCCGATAACAATTACCATTAACGCCCCGCGTGAGGGCGTTTAACTCTTTCAAAGTTTAGGAGTCCGCATGATTCACTTTGTATTGCACGATCCCAAAGACACCGTCGCGGTGGTCGTGGTCGAAGGCGTTACGGCCGGCCAGGATCTGACTGGCTGGATCATGGACGAAGACCGCACCATTGCGTTGAAGGCGCAGCAGGATATTCCGATCGGCCACAAGCTTGCGTTGAAAGACGTAAAAAGCGGCGAGACCATCATTAAATACGGTCATGACATCGGCAAGGCGGTTGCTGACATCAAGGCGGGCGCGCACGCGCACGTCCACAACATTAAAACCAAGCGCTGGTAGCCGCGCGAGCCTATTTGGAGTGAGAGCATGATTTCAAGCAAAACGACTTTCCAGGGTTATCGCCGCGAAAATGGCCGCGTCGGTGTGCGTAATCACGTACTTATTCTGCCGGTCGATGATCTGTCGAACGCGGCGGCTGAAGCGGTCGCCAACAACATCAAGGGCGCCATCGCGATCCCGCATCCCTACGGCCGCTTACAGTTTGGCGCCGATCTTGACCTGCATTTCCGCACGATAATCGGCGCCGGCGCCAACCCGAACGTCGCCGCGGTGGTGGTGATTTGCATCGAGGAACAATGGGCCAAGCGCGTGGTGGACGGCATCGCCAAGACCGGTAAACCCGTCACGGGTTTTGGTATCGAGTTGCATGGCGATCACGACACTATTTTTCGCGCGTCCAAAGTCGCCAAGGAATATGTGCAATGGGCGTCCGAACTTCAGCGCGTGGAATGCCCGATCAGCGACTTGTGGGTGTCTACCAAGTGCGGCGAGTCGGACACGACCTCCGGTTGCGGTTCAAACCCGACCGTAGGCAATGCCTTCGATAAATTAGAGCCGCTCGGCGTCACGATGTGTTTCGGCGAAACCACCGAGATTACGGGCGGCGAGAAAATCGTCGCCGATCGCTGCGCGACGCCGCAGGTGCGTGAACAGTTTATGAAAATGTTCGACCGCTATCAGGACGTGGTGGAGCGCAATAAGGTCGACGATCTCTCGGACTCGCAACCGACCAAGGGCAATATCGCCGGCGGACTCACTACGATCGAAGAGAAAGCGCTCGGCAATATCCAGAAAATCGGCAAAAAATGCAAGGTGATCGGCGTCCTCGACAAGGCCGAAATGCCGACTAAGCCGGGCCTGTGGTTTATGGACTCCTCCTCCGCGGCAGCCGAAATGGTGACGCTGTGTGCGGCGTCTGGCTATGTCGTCCATTTGTTTCCGACCGGACAGGGCAATGTCATCGGCAATCCGATCGTGCCCGTTATCAAGCTCACGGCAAACCCGCGCACTGTGCGCACGATGTCGGAGCACGTGGACCACGATTGTTCGGGTCTCCTGCAGCGCGAGAAAAATCTCGACCAGACCGGCGACGAATTGATCGAAGTCATGCTGCGCACCTGTAACGGCCGTCTCACCGCAGCGGAAGCGCTTGGCCATCGCGAGTTTGTTCTGACCCGCCTGTACGAAAGCGCTTAACTCGAAAGCCTCGCCACGGTGAAC
>JANYCE010000314.1 GCA_025360445.1 Betaproteobacteria bacterium | reverse complement strand
CGGGTTTTAGAGCAGATCGGGCGAGAGCGCCGCGCGCAACTGCGTGCGCGCGTGCGGATCAGCATCGCGGCGGGCGACCCACACAACGGCACCCTTCTTTAGATTCCACGGTTGCACCGTGTCCGTCAACAGCAAGGCCGCGGTTTCGCCGAGCGTCGGTTGATGACCGACAATGATGACGGTGCCGGCGCTCTGAGGCCAACCCGCTTTGAGCAATATGCCTGCCGCTGATGCAGTCAATCCTAACTCTGGAACGGTTTTAAAGTCAGGCGTTAATTCGTGCGCTGTCTGCTGCGCGCGCCGGGCCGGACTCACGAGCACCACTGCGTCATCAGGCAGGTGCGCGCGCAGCCATTTCGCCATCCGCGCTGCCTGCTTGATGCCTTTGGCAGTGAGCATGCGCTCGCTGTCGATCATGCCGTCCTCAGCTTCGGCATGCCGCCATAGAATTAAATCCATGACTGATTACTCAATGAGTGCACCACTTGACGGCATCGAGCCTGACTCGCGGACGTGCGCATCCCGCGAAGCGGGAGCCCTGCTTACTGCTCGCAGCCTTGTCCTCGGCATGCCGCCACAGGATTAAGTCCATCGCCGGTTAGCTCGTCTCTCACTTGCCAGACGGCGGCACATACCCCTGCGCAGCGTCGGCACCGCCGCCGAAAAAATGTTTCTCCATTTGCTGGACCAGATACTCGCGCGCCTTCTTGTCGGCAAGGTTCAGGCGATTCTCATTCACCAGCATTTTCTGGTGTTCGAGCCATTGTTTCCACGCTTCTTTCGAAACATTCTCGAAAATTCTCTTGCCGAGATCACCAGGATACGGTGAGAAATCGAGTCCTTCGGCTTCGCGGCCGAGCTTTACGCAATTCACCATTCTTGTCATATAAGCGCTCCACACTGCCCGCGACGGCGACCGGATGGTCGCGTGCGGGCTGAGATTTTATCAGCGATTTCCTTCAGACTGCCCGGCCGGTAGCGTTCATCACGGTGCATAAGAAGTTTTCACGACACTCCGTGCCGCGACAGCGCGGCCGCCGCGCACACTAAAGCCGTTTAACGAGCACCTGCGAACGACGCTGATAGTTGTACAGGCCCTGTTTGCGGTGCGGCAGCGCCGATACCGGCGCAGGTTGAAATCCGCGTTCGATAAACCAGTGGGCAGTGCGAGTCGTAAGCACGAAGAGCCGTTTAACTTTGCGCAGCTTGGCGCGCGCCTCGATCGCCTGCAGCAGGCGCTCGCCTGCGCCGACACGACGGTGGTCCGGATGCACTGCGAGTCCGGCCAGTTCAGCCATCCCGTCGTATTGGTAGAGCGCCGCGCAGCCGACGATAACGCGGTCGTGCTCGAGCACAAAAAATCGCTCTATCTCCATCTCGAGCAGATCGCGGCCGCGTTTGACCAACGTGCCTTCCGCCTCGAGCGGTTCCAGGAGTCGCAGCACGCCGCCAATGTCTTCGATGCGCGCGGGCCGCAGCTTCTCGAGCGGATCCTGGGTCACCATGGTGCCGACGCCGCGCCGCGTGAAGAGCTCCAGCAGCAGCGCGCCGTCGGCATGCCGCGATAAAAGATGTGCGCGCTTGACGCCCGCGCGGCATGCACTGACCGCGCGCGGCAAATACAGCGCCACGTCGCCGGTGACGGCGCCTAGACGCGCGAGTAGTTTATCCGCCTGGCTGCAGGTGAGTTCATGCTTCAACTCCGCGCGCTTGCCGGTGACGACACCCGGCGTATCCATCAAAAAAATAAGTTTTTCGGCGCCCAACGCGACTGCGGCCGACATCGCTATGTCTTCGAGCGCAAGATTGAATATCTCGCCCGTCGGCGAGTAGCCGAGCGGCGACAACAGTACGAGTTCATTGTGATCGAGCCGGTCGCAAATGCCTTGGACGTCTATTTTTCGGACTTCGCCGGTATGCAGCAGGTCGACGCCCTCGACGATGCCGAGCGGCTTCGCGGTCACGAAGTTGCCGCTGGCCACGCGAATATCGGAGCCCGCCATCGGCGAATTCGGCAAGCCCATTGACAGCAACGCCTCAATCTCAACGCGCATTCTGCCGCTCGCTTCTTTAGCGCACGACAAGGCAACATCGTCGGTGATGCGCAGGCCGCGCACGTAGCGCACGTGATGCTTAAGCTCTCGCAGGCGCGCTTCGATCTGTGGCCGCGCCCCGTGTACGAGCACCAGCCGCACGCCGAGGCTCGCCAGCAGATTCAAGTCGTGAATCAGCGCCAGGAAGCGCTCGTCTGCAACCACTTCGCCGCCAAACGCAATAACAAAGGTGCGCCCGCCAAACGCATGTATATAAGGCGTCGCGGAGCGAAACCATTTAACGAAATCAGCGGAAACAGCAAGCGCCATTGAATAACTCGATCTCTTTTTTATTCAAAGCATAGTATGCGAGAACGCACGACAGGGAAAGCTACCCGGACGAGTTAAACCGTGCGGGGAAAAAATTAAAAATCGCCCCAGCGCGTGTTGAGTGCAGCGAGCGCGGCGAGGGCCGCGGTCTCGGTACGCAACACGCGCGGCCCCAATTTAAGTGCGATGAATCCATGCGCCTGGGCAAGCGCCGCTTCGGCCTCGGAAAAGCCGCCTTCCGGCCCGGCCAGCAAAATCGTATCCGCCGGCTGCGCCAGGTCGGCGAGCCGCTGCCCGGCGTGCGGGGACATCAAAATGCGCAGTTCGCCTTTGTATCCCACCTCCGCGGTGCGCTGCGCTGGCAATCCGGTTAGCCATTCGATCACCGGTCGCGGCGCCGCGACTGCCGGTACGATATTGCGGCCGCATTGCTCGCACGCTGAAATCATGACCTCGCGCCAGTGCTCGAGACGCTTGACGGCGCGCGCAGCGTCGAGCCGCACGATGCTGCGTTCGCTATAGAGGGGCTGCACGGCGCGCACCCCCAGTTCGGCCGCTTTTTGCAATGTCACGTCCATGCGCTCGCCGCTCGAAATCGCCTGGGCTAACACACAGATCAGCGGACTTTCGCGGTCAACCGCTGAGCCCGTCTCGAGCTTGACCGTTACGCCGTGCTTGTCAATGCGCGCGATGACCGCTGAAAATTCGACCCCGTCGTTAAACACTATGACGTGGTCGCCGACGGTTGCACGCAACACGCGCGATAGATGATGCGCGGCAGTGTCGCGCAGAGACAGCAGTGCCCCGGGCGTCAGCGCGCAGGGTGCGTAGATACGCGTGTACTGGGGAACCGCGCGGCGCATGCGAAAGATTATGCCACAGCGATGCGCGTACTCCGTCCGTTTACCTGCTCTCTAAACAGGATAAAATCACGCATCCTTCAGCTCGGTGGCGGTTCGATTGAAAATTATTATTCTCGGCGCGGGCCAGGTCGGCAGTTCCGTCGCCGAGGCGCTGTCTTCGGAAGCCAATGACATTACGGTTGTCGACACCGACGCCGCGCGTTTAAAGTCGCTGCAGGATCGGCTCGATCTACGCACAGTCGTCGGCAATGCGGCGCATCCGAAGATTTTGACTCAGGCCGGCGCGGCGGATGCCGACATGATATTCGCAGTCACACGCAGCGATGAAACAAACCTTGTCGCCTGCAAACTGGCGGCAAAACTCTTTAACACGCCCACCCGCATTGCGCGCATTCGCGCGGCTGATTACCTGGCGCATCCGGAAATTTTCGCCTCCGACACGATGGCGGTCGATCACGCTATTTGTCCCGAACAGATTATCACCGACTACATCGTCAAGCTGATCGAGTTTCCGGAGGCGCTACAGGTGCTCGAGTTTGCGGGCGGCAAGGTGAGCCTTGTTGCGGTGCGGGCGTTTCATGGCGGCCCGATGGTGGGTCACGAACTGATGGAAATCCGCCGCCATATGCCCCATATCGAAACGCGGGTCGCCGCGATTTTCCGCCAGGACACGCCGATCGTGCCTGAAGGCCATACCATCATCGAAGCCGGCGACGAGGTATTTTTTATCGCAGCAACCGAAAACATTCGCGGTGCGCTGCGCGAGCTGCGCCGCATGGACAAGCCGATCCGGCGCGTGATGATAGGCGGCGGCGGCAATATCGGGCGCCGCCTGGCAATGGCGCTTGAAGCGAATTACCAGGTCAAGGTCATTGAACACAGCAAGGCGAACGCCGAGCAGCTCGCGGCAGATTTGAAGCACGCGCTGGTGCTTGTCGGCGACGTGACCGACGAAGAACTGCTCGAGGCCGAGAATGTCGGCGAGATGGATTTGTATTGCGCAGTGACCAACGACGATGAGAACAACATCATGTCGGCGCTGCTCGCCAAGCGCATGGGCGCGCGCAAGGTTGTGGCGCTGATCAACCGCACGGCGTACGTTAATTTGCTGCAGGCGGGCCAGATTGACATCGCGATTTCGCCCGCCCAGGCAGTGATCGGCACCCTGCTCGCGCGCGTGCGGCGCGGCGACTGCGTCGCGGTCCATAGTTTGCGGCGCGGCGCGGCCGAAGCACTCGAACTCATCGCGCACGGCGATTACAAATCGTCGCGCGTGGTGGGCCGCCGCATCGAGGAAATCAGCCTGCCCAAAGGCGCCACCATCGGCGCGATCGTGCGCCGCAATGAACGCGCGAGCGGCGTCGAGGCCCCGGCCAGCGCCGCGCTGACTAACGACGTGCAAGTTATCATGGCGCATCACGACACCGTAATCGAGAGCGATGACCATGTGATCGTGTTCGTCGTCAATAAGCAAATGGTCTCCAAGGTCGAGCGACTGTTTCAGGTGGACGTCGGATTTCTGTGATCCTTGATTAGACGGCCACCGACACTTTCAAGATGATTCCCGCCGCCGTTTTGCGCATCGCGCCCGTCGTCAATGTCTACAGCACGATCGTGATGATCTTCAGTCTGACGATGGCGGCGCCGCTGCTCGTCGCCTATATAGAGAACGATGCGGCGCTGTTAAATTATCATCAGGCCATTTTAATTACCTTTATTTCCGGCGTGGTGATGCGTTTGTCCACCATGCATCGCAAACGCGAGTTGCAAGCGCGCGACGGCTTCCTGCTGGTTTTTTTGGTGTGGACGATATTGCCGGCGTTTGCGACGTTGCCGCTGCTTTTTCACCTGCCTGAACTGAGCTTCACCGACGCTTATTTCGAAACGGTATCGGGGATCACCACAACGGGTTCCACCGTGCTGTCAAATCTCGACAACCTGCCGCCGTCGATCAATTTCTGGCGGTGCGAACTCGTGTGGCTCGGCGGCATGGGCCTGATCGTGCTCGCCGTCGCAATTCTGCCGCTGCTGGGCGTCGGCGGCATGCAGCTTTACAAAGCCGAGACGCCGGGCCCGATGAAGGATTCCAAACTCACGCCGCGCATCACCGAGACGGCCAAGGGATTGTGGCTCGTTTATGCCGGCATTACGCTGCTATGTTTAGGCGCCTACAGATTAGCCGGCATGAGCTGGTTCGATGCGATTACACATGCGTTCACGACTATGGGGCTGGGCGGATTTTCCACGCACGATGCGAGCTACGCATTTTTTAATTCGCCTCTGATCGAAGCCGTTGCAATCGTGTTCATGCTGATCGCCGGCATCAACTTTGCAACTCACTTCCAGGCGGGCCGCGAACGCAGCCTGCGGCCTTATCGCATTGATCCTGAGGCCGGCCTGTTTCTGTTCATCACGCTGGCGAGCTGCGGAATGATCGGGTGGTATTTATGGGCGCACGGCATCTACCCTGACTTCATGACCGCGCTGCGCTATGCGAGCTTCAACACCGTTTCGATCGCGACGACGACCGGCTTCGCCAACACCGATTACAACCTGTGGCCGGTATTCGCGCCGCTTTGGATGCTCTTTCTGTGCTGTTTCGTTTCTTCCTCCGGCTCGACCGGCGGCGGCATCAAGATGATCCGCGCCTTGTTATTAGTTCGGCAGGGCATGCGTGAACTCGTCCGGCTGATCCATCCAAGCGCGCAAGTCCCGGTCAAGCTCGGCGGCGCGGTGGTTCCGAACAACATTATATTTGCGGTGCTTGCATTCATGTCGATGTACGGCGCATGCGTGATCGTGATGACTTTTCTATTGCTCGCCACGGGCCTCGATGCGCTCAGCGCGTTTTCGGCGGTAATCGCCAGTATCAACAATACGGGGCCCGGGTTAAACCAGGTCGGTCCCAGCCAGAACTATGCGAGCCTCACCGATTTTCAAACTTGGGTATGCACGGTCGCCATGCTGCTCGGGCGGCTCGAGCTTTTCACGCTGCTGATCATTTTTACGCCCGCGTTCTGGCGCCGTTGAGCGGCAGCATCGCCGCCGCGCACCGCTCAAGGATTTTTCGCGCGCGTGTAAAGGTCGAGCGTAGTGCGGCGCGCTGTTGCATGGTCGACGATGGGCGCCGGATAGTCACGGCCGATAAGCACCCCCGCCTTGGCCTGTTGTGCCGGACTCATCAACCACGGTGCATGAATCGTCTTGTCGTCGCAGCCTTTCAGTTCGGGTACATATAAGCGGATAAATTTGCCGCCAGCGTCAAATTTTTGCGCCTGCGTGACCGGATTGAAAATGCGAAAGTATGGCTGGGCGTCGCAACCGGTAGACGCCGCCCATTGCCAGCCGCCGTTGTTTGCCGCAAGATCGTAATCATTTAAATGCTCGGCAAAATATCGCTCGCCGCGTCGCCAGTCGACATGCAGGTCTTTGACCAGAAACGACGCCGCCACCATGCGCAGCCGGTTATGCATGTAGCCGCTGGTGTTCAATTGGCGCATCGCTGCGTCGACGAGCGGATAACCGGTGCGGCCCTCGCACCAGGCGCGCCACAGATCGGGATCGTTCGCAAAGCGGATCGCGTCGTATTCAGGGTGAAACGCATGCGAAACCACCCGCGGGTGGTGATACAGAATCATAAAGTAAAAGTCGCGCCAGATGAGTTCGGACAACCATACCGCGGCGCCGCGATTCGCCGCCTGCCACGCCTCGCGCGCGAGGGCGCGAATCGAAATTGTGCCGAAACGCAAATGCACCGACAGATACGAAGGTCCGCGCAATGCGGGAAAATCGCGCCGCTTGTCATAGTCGGCCATGCGCTCCTTGAAGTCGGCAAACAATTTGCTGGCGCCAGTCATGCCGGGGACAACTCCGAGTTCGAGCAGGTTGGTCGGCTTGAAACCCATCGCCTCAAGAGTGGGCATTGACTTGACGGTATCGCCCGCCAACCGGTCCCAATATTTTTCGACTGGGTACGCCTGCATAAAAAATCCGTCAAGCCGTTTTAACCACGCATTTTTGTATGCCGTGAAAACGCTGAACGGTCGGCCGGCCTGGGTCAGCAACTCGTCTTTTTCAAAAATCACCTGGTCTTTGCGCGTGATGAATGCGCAACGCCCGCCGGCGAGTGAGGCTTCGATCGCTTGATCGCGCTCGATCGCCGCCGGCTCGTAGTCGTGATTGGCAAACACGGCGTCGGCTTTGAGGCGCGCCGCGAGTGCGGGAATCTCCTCGCGCGCGCTGCCGTGCAAAATCGTCAGCCCGCCGCCATGCCGCGCGAGCTCCCGCTGCAACTCATTCACGCTGTGCAGGATGAATTCGACGCGCCGGTCGGCGCGGCGCGGCAGCACATCGAGGATTTCGCGATCGAACACAAATACGCAGTAGACGCGCCGGCTGCTGGTCAGCGCCGCATGCAGCGCTGCATGGTCGAAGCAGCGCAAATCGCGCCTGAACCACATCATCGAAATATCGTAGATCACTGCTGAGTGTTTTCGCCGACGACCGGCGCGAACGCACCGGAGGAAACGATTGTGAACGGAACTCTGCGCGTTTACAATAGCGCCGGTCTTGCTTAACCGGCACGAAGCAGGCGAACAAGATACCTAAAAATGCAATCGGTGAATCTCACGCACCACTTTCTGATCGCCATGCCCAACATGGCTGATCCGCATTTTTCCAAAACCCTCACTTATGTTTGCGAGCACAACGAACACGGTGCGCTCGGGATCGTGATCAATCGCCCGCTCGACATTACCCTCGGTACCCTGCTCGACCAGGTGAACATTCAGGGGGCTCCGGCAGACTGCCATTCCGTAGCAGTGCACTTTGGCGGCCCGGTGCAGACCGACCGCGGGTTCGTGCTACATGGCCCGCCCTCCAGCTGGCAATCGACTCTTTCAATCAGCGCCGACATTAGCCTGACGACCTCGAAAGACATTCTCGAAGCCGTCGCGCGCGGTGAAGGCCCGCGACAAATGCTGGTGACACTCGGCTATTCGGGTTGGGCCCCGGGTCAGCTGGAGCATGAGCTCGCGCAAAATGCATGGCTTACGGTCGAAGCGAGCGAAGAAGTCATTTTCGAAGTGCCCGTTGCCCAGCGGCTGCCGCGCGCGATGCAATTGCTCGGCGTTAACTACGCTACCTTATCCGAGCAATCCGGTCGTGCGTGAGTTGCACGCACCGCTGCATCCGTCCGGGGCGCCGCGCGCAGCGCAACGTGCGGCGCAGGCGGGCACCATCATTGCGTTCGATTTCGGCGAGCAGCGGATCGGTGCGGCGGTCGGCGACCTGTCGATCGGTATTGCCCATCCATTGACCACGATCCTTGCCGCGGACAAGAAAACCCGCTATGCCGCGATCGCCGGACTAATCGACGAATGGCGGCCGGCGTTATTGGTCGTCGGCCTGCCTTTGCATATGGACGGTACGGAGCATGAAGTGTCGCGGCTTGCCCGCAAGTTCGCGCGCGAACTCGGCGGCCGCTTTGAGTTGCCGGTCGAACTCGTTGACGAGCGTCTGAGTTCAGACGCCGCCGAAATGAGCTTAGCCGAGGCAGGTGTCGCCGGCCATAAACGCAAGCCCGTCATCGATCAAGTCGCCGCACTGCACATTCTGCAGGCCTACTTCGATGAATGCGCGCGCCGCATACACATGGCGCAGTCCCAACAATGACTACCGGGCCGTTACCCGACGCCGAGCAACTGGTGGCCGCGCTGATCGAAAAAATGCGCGGGAATGTCGCGCCCGACACGGGATTGATCGGCATCGTGACCGGCGGTGCGTGGCTGGCCGAGCGACTGCACACCGCACTTAAACTCGAAGTCCCGTTCGGCACGCTTGATGTGTCGTTCTATCGTGACGATTTCCAGCACAAGGGACTGAAACGCAAAGTCGCACCGTCCGACATTCCCTTCGAGGTTGAAGGCCGCGATTTGATCCTCGTCGACGACGTGCTCTACACGGGGCGCACCATCCGCGCGGCCATGAACGAACTGTTCGATTACGGTCGTCCCGCGAGCATTCGCCTGGCGTCGCTCGTAGACCGCGGCGGGCGCGAACTGCCGATCGCGGCGCAGTTTGTCGGCGCGACGATCGAGGCCGGCCAGAGCGTGGAACTCAAACGCGATGCGCAGGGCCGCTTGAGCCTCGCGTTGAGCATCGACTGACATAAGGGCAACGGCGCGGATGTTTCTGACCAGCAATCCCCAACTTAACAAGAACGGCGAACTCCATCATCTGCTTTCAATCGAGGGGCTGCCCGGTGAAATTCTGCTGCAGATACTCGATACCGCTGAATCGTTTGTCGGCGTGACCCAGCGCGAAGTCAAGAAAGTGCCGCTGCTGCGCGGTAAGGCAATTTTCAATCTTTTTTTTGAACCCTCGACGCGCACCCGCACGACGTTCGAAATCGCAGCCAAGCGGCTGTCGGCCGATGTGATCAATCTGGCGATCAACGTTTCATCGCAATCCAAGGGCGAATCGGTGCTCGACACCGTAGCGAATCTGGCCGCCATGCAGGCCGACATGTTTATCGTCCGCCACAGCCAAAGCGGCGCGCCCCACTTGATCGCACGCCATGTCGGCGAAGATATACATGTCGTCAATGCCGGCGACGGCCGCCACTCGCATCCGACGCAGGGCCTGCTCGACATGTTCACGATCCGTCATTACAAGCACGATTTTCATCAGCTTAAAGTCGCCATCGTCGGCGATATTTTGCATTCGCGCGTCGCGCGCTCGCAGATTCATGCTTTGACGACGCTCGGCGTGCCTGAAGTGCGCGTGATCGGGCCCAAGACGTTATTGCCGACGAACGTCGACAACATGGGCGTGCACGTTTATCACGACATGGCGAAAGGACTTAAAGACGTCGACGTCGTCATGATGTTGCGGCTGCAAAACGAGCGCATGCAGGGGTCATTCCTGCCATCGCCGCAGGAGTTTTTCAAATTTTATGGTCTTACGGCAGAAAAACTCGCACTCGCTAAACCGGACGCGATCGTGTTGCACCCGGGCCCGATGAATCGCGGCGTCGAAATTGATTCGACGGTGGCCGACGGCAACCAGTCCGTGATCTTGCCGCAGGTGACGTTCGGCATCGCCATCCGGATGGCCGTGATGAGCATTCTGGCCGGCAACTAAATGATGATGAGCAATGGGCGACGGGCGATGCGTAAACCCTGCGTACCCGTCAACCGCTTCCTGGGTGCCTCCCGTTACCCGTTACCCGTGACTCATAGCCACAAAATATGAAAATACACATCAAAAATGGCCGGCTGATCGATCCGGCGGCCGGCACTGACGCTAAACGAGACGTGTACATTGCCGCCGGCAAAATCGTTGCGCTAGGCAACGCGCCCTCCGGCTTCACCGCCAATCGCACCATCGATGCGAGCGGGTTAATCGTTTGTCCGGGCCTGGTCGATCTGGCCGTGCGCCTGCGCGAGCCCGGGTTTGAATATATGGCAACGCTTGAATCCGAAATGCAGGCCGCCGCCGCCGGTGGTGTGACGAGCCTCGCCTGCCCGCCCGATACCGATCCGCCGCTCGATGAACCGGGCCTGGTGGAAATGCTCAAGTTTCGCGCGCGCAATTTGCATCAGGCCCACGTCTATCCGATCGGCGCCTTGACGGTGGGCTTGAAAGGCACGCACTTAACGGAGATGGCGGAGTTGACCGACGCGGGCTGCGTCGCGTTTTCGCATGCCGACGCGCCGCTCACCGACACGCAGTTATTGTTGCGCGCTTTGCAATACGCGGCCACCTTCGATTTCGCCGTATGGCTGCGCCCGCAGGACGCAGGCCTGGCGCGCGGCGGCGTGGCGCATGACGGCCAGGTAGCAACGCGCCTGGGGCTGGCGGCGATTCCGGTATGCGCTGAGACGATTGCGCTGTCGACGATCCTGTTGCTTGCGCGTGAAACGGGCGCGCGCATCCATATATGCCGGATATCAAGCGCCGAAGGCGTCGACATGGTGCGTCAGGCAAAAGCGCGCGGGCTCAAGGTGAGTTGCGATGTTGCGATTCATCACGCGCATTTATCCGAGATGGACATCGGTTACTTTGACCCGAATTGCAACCTGACTCCGCCCCTGCGCAGCCAGCGCGACCGCGATGCGTTGCGGGCGGCGCTTGGCGACGGCACCGTCGATGCACTGTGCTCGGATCACACGCCGGTCGACGAAGACGCCAAGCAGTCGCCATTCGCCGAGGCCGAGACCGGAGCGACCGGCGTTGAATTGCTGCTGCCGCTGACTTTGAAATGGATCGAAGAAACGAAGCTGCCGCTCGCCCAGGGGCTCGCCCGCATCACGAGCGAGCCGGCCCGCGTACTCGGCGTTGACGCGGGCCGGCTGCAACTGGGAGTGGGTGCGGACATATGCATCTTTGACCCGGCGCGCTATTGGAAAGTCGAGCCAACCGCACTTAAAAGCCAGGGCAAGAACACACCGTTTACCGGCGTTGAAATTAAGGGCAAAGTCAGCTATACGCTGGTCGACGGGCTGCTCGTCTACGAATCAGCTTAGGTGCATTCTGCCTGAACCTTGGCCCCCGCCTGGCGTCTAATTCGGTGCTAAGGCACTCCTTCTCCGCATTTTTTTCAATTGAGCCCGCTGCCCATGAACCCATTACTCGATTTCTCCGGCCTGCCGCGTTTCGACGCATTCAAAACTGAATACGTGACGCCGGCAGTCGACGATTTGCTGGCCGCCGGCCGCGCCGTGATTGAGCAGCTCGCCGCATCGACTGCCGCGCCGGACTGGGACAATTTCGTTTCGCCGCTTTACGATGCGACCGAGAAACTCAACCGCGCCTGGGGTCAGGTCGGCCATTTGAACGCCGTGATGAATAGCGCGGAGTTGCGCGAAACTTATAACGCGAATCTTCCGAAGGTAACGCAGTTCTACACCGAATACGGGCAGAACCAGCGCTTGTTCGAGCGATTTAAATTGCTCGGCGCGTCGTCAGTCTTGGCGACGCTTACGCCAGCGCGCCGCGCGGTCATCGAGCATGAACTGCGAGACTTTCGGCTCGGCGGCGCTGATCTGTCAGCCGAAAAAAAGCTGCGCTTTATGGCGGTACGCGAAAAATTGTCCGCCTTAACCTCGCGCTTCTCCGACAACGTGCTCGATGCGACCAATGCGTACTCGCATTACGTCGAGTCAAGTGACGCGCTCGCCGGAATCCCGGCCGATGTGCTCGAGGCTGCGCGCGAGGCGGCCGTGGCCGAGAGTAAACCGGGCTGGAGATTTACGCTGCACGCGCCGTCGTTTATGCCTGTCATGCAATACGCCGACAATCGCGGACTGCGTGAAACACTGTACCGCGCGTATGCCACGCGCGCCGCTGAATTCGGCAAGGCTGAGTGGGACAATACGGCGCTGATCAAAGAGATCGTCGGCCTGCGGCGCGAGCTTGCGCAGTTGCTCGGCTTCGGCAGCTTTGCCGAATATTCGCTCGAACCAAAAATGGCCGAGTCGCCGCAACAGGTGCTGCAATTCCTGAGCGACCTGGCGGCCAAGGCCAAGCCGTTTGCGCAGCGCGACCTGGCCGAGCTCAAACAATTCGCGCGCGACGAACTCGCGCTGCCGGACTTGCAGTCATGGGACATCTCATACGTGTCGGAGAAGCTGCGTATCGCGCGCTATGCGTTTTCGGACCAGGAGGTCAAACAGTATTTTCCAGAGACCACCGTCTTGCGCGGCATGTTCCGCGTGGTCGAAACACTCTACGAGGTTTCGATCGAGCCAACGACCGACGGCGTGCCCACCTGGCATCCGGACGTGCGCTTTTTCAGCATCCGCGACCACGCGCATAATCTGATCGGGCAATTTTATCTCGACCTTTATGCGCGGCCGTCAAAACGCGGCGGCGCATGGATGGACGATGCAATTACGCGGCGGCGCACCGGCGGCGGCATACAAACGCCAGTCGCGTATCTCAATTGCAATTTTGCGCCGCCCGTCGGCGAGGTCGAGGGCAAAAAGCGGCCGGCGGTTTTTACTCACGACGAAGTGATCACGCTGTTCCACGAATTCGGCCATGGCCTGCATCATCTGCTCACGCGCATCGATGAGCTCGGCGTAGCCGGCATCAACGGTGTCGAGTGGGATGCGGTCGAACTGCCGAGCCAGTTCATGGAAAATTTTTGCTGGGAATGGGACGCGCTTATGCCGCTCACCCATCAGGTTGAAACCGGCGCGCCGTTGCCGCGCGCGCTGTTCGACAAAATGCTGGCCGCCAAAAACTTTCAAAGCGGCATGCACATGCTGCGGCAGGTAGAATTTTCGCTGTTCGACTTGCATTTGCATTTCGATTTTGACCCGGCGGGCGACGTGTCCGTGCAGGCGCTGATCGATGATGTGCGCCGCCAGGTAGCGGTGATCATTCCGCCGGATTTCAACCGTTTTGCGCAAAGCTTTACGCATATTTTCGCCGGCGGATACGCAGCCGGCTATTACAGCTACAAGTGGGCGGAGGTCTTGTCGGCCGATGCCTTCAGTCTGTTCGAAGAACGCGGCGTATTCGATGCGAAAACTGGCGCGCGCTTTCGCGATGAAATTCTCGCGGTCGGCGGCAGCCGCGCCGCACTCGACTCGTTCGTTGCTTTTCGCGGCCGCCCGCCGAGCATCGATGCATTGTTAAGACACAATGGAATGACCGCGGCGTAACCGGGTGCCTGCTCCGGCAACCGACGTTGTGCTATAAAAGTTGCCGCCGTTGTCGTGGTGAGTGAGAGAGGGGAGATTGAGATGAAACTTTGCGCATTGATCGTTTTGCTGGGATTTACTGCCTTCGCCCACGGCGCGGACATGTATCGCTGGGTGGATGAAAAAGGGGTCGTCAATTACACGCCGTACCCGCCGCCCGCGAATATCCGCAATGTCGAGCAGAAAAAACTCGGCGCCACCGGCAAAGCGCAAACAAGCGACGCGCCCTACAGTGTGCAAGTAGCCGTCAAAGCTTTTCCGCTGACGTTTTATACGACGGCGGCGTGTGGCGATCCGTGCAAAGCCGCGCGCGCGCATCTCGACAAGCGCGGCGCACCTTACGCCGAGAAAGATCCGTCGAACCCTGCTTCGCCGCAGGAGTTTGAAGATTTCAAAAAAATGGCCGGCGGCAATCCGCAGGTTCCTTTTCTGACGGTCGGCCAACTCAAGAACCTGCAGGGTTACCTGGCGTCGGAATGGGACGCGGCGCTCGATGCAGCCGGCTACCCAAGCGCCGCTATCCCGGGAACGAAGCCCGCCGGTGCGAAACCGCCATCCACGCCGCCGGCAAAACCGTCCGTCGAACCACCCGCTGCGGCGAAATAGATGCGGGTCGCGACCTGGAACGTCAATTCGCTCAAAGTCCGCCTGCCGCAGGTGCTCGAGTGGCTCAAGTCTCGCCAGCCCGACGTGCTGTGCCTGCAGGAAACCAAACTCGAAGATTTCAAGTTTCCGGTGGAGGATTTCCGAGCTGCGGGCTATGCAGTGCAATTCAGCGGGCAAAAAACCTACAACGGCGTGGCGATCATCAGCAAGGCGCCCGCGTCTGCGGTGCAAATGGGCGTCCCCGATTTCAACGATCCTCAGAAGCGCGTGCTGGCGGCCACGATCGAAGGCATCCGGGTGGTCTGCCTTTACGTGCCTAATGGCCAGACCGTCGAGTCGGAAAAATATCGCTATAAGTTAGATTGGCTGGGGCGCACGAGGCAATGGCTCACAGGCGAACTTGCGGCAAATGAACGGCTGGTCGTGGTCGGTGATTTTAATGTCGCGCCCGACGAGCGCGACGTTCATGACCCCGCGGCGTGGGAAGGCCAGGTGTTGGTTAGCGCCCCCGAACGCCAGGCATTTCAGGATGTGCTGGCGGTCGGGCTCAAAGACAGTTTCCGGTTGTTCGAGCAGCCGCCTCAATCGTTCACGTGGTGGGATTACCGCATGAATGCATTCAGGCGAAAAATGGGTTTACGCATCGATCACGTTCTCTTAAGCGGCCGTCTCGCGCAAGGATGCAGCGCGTGCACGATCGATCTTGAGCCGCGCCGGAACGAACGCCCGTCGGACCACGCGCCGGTGACGGCGGAATTTGCGACCCAATAAAGCGCTCGCGCCTTTTAGCGTCCGGTATTTGGGTTAAGCCTGCCTTCGCGCCGCCGCTGCATCAGCAAACAAGCTGTCACTCGTCGCCGCCTTTACCTGCGTCGAGTCCAAGTTCCTGAATCTTGCGCGTCAGCGTATTGCGACCGAGGCCGAGCAATTGTGACGCTTCGATGCGCCGCCCGCCGGTGTGGGCGAGCGCGCGCGTGATCAAAGCTTTTTCGAACTGCGGGCCGAGCACATTGATCAGGCCGGTTTCCCCGCGGTTTAACGCGATGGCGACTTCGCGTTCGAGCGCACCTATCCAGTTCTCGCCGGCTACTACGCCTGCTTCTACGCGCAGTTCGGACGGCAGATCGTTGAGGTCAACATTGACGCCGGGCGCCATTACGGTAAGCCAGTGACACAGATTTTCGACCTGCCGGACATTACCCGGGAAATCCTGCGCGCTCAAAAATTTGAGCGCTGCATCCGACAGGCGCTTCGGTTCGACACCGAGTTCGCGTGCGCTTTTGGCCAAAAAATGTTTCGCCAGCAACGGAATATCATCACGCCGCTCTCTTAACGCCGGCAGACGCAGTCGAATCACGTTTAAGCGATGGAACAAGTCTTCGCGAAATAAACCCTGTTTGACCCGCACTTCAAGGTCTTGATGGGTCGCCGCAATTACACGCACGTTGGCTTTGATCGGTTGGTGGCCGCCAACGCGATAAAACTGACCGTCCGAGAGCACGCGCAGCAAACGCGTTTGCAAGTCGGCCGGCATATCGCCGATTTCATCTAAAAATAAACTGCCGCCGTCGGCCTGTTCAAAACGGCCGCGACGCATGGTTTGCGCGCCTGTAAACGCGCCGCGTTCGTGGCCGAAGAGCTCCGACTCGAGCAGATCTTTGGGGATTGCCGCGGTATTGATGGCGATGAACGGTTTGGTTGCCCGCGGGCTATGGCGATGTAAGGCGTTCGCAACAAGCTCTTTGCCGGTGCCGGATTCGCCCGTGATCAACACGGTCGCATGCGACTGCGCGAGGCGGCCAATTGCGCGAAACACTTCCTGCATGGCAGGCGCCTGGCCCAGTATTTCAGGCTCGGCGCCCGGCGCTTCAACGACTTCATCCTGGCGCGTGCTCTCTTCCATCGCGCGCCGGATGAGCTCGACCGCGTGGTCGACATCGAACGGTTTCGGCAGGTATTCATACGCGCCGCCCTGAAACGCGGCGACTGCGCTTTCCAGATCTGAATAGGCAGTCATGATAATGACAGGCATGTTCGGATAGCGCTGCTTGGCCTGCCGCAACAGTTCAAGGCCCGACTCGCCGGGCATGCGAATGTCGCTGACCACGAGCTGCGGGGCTTCTTTGCCGAGCGCAACGAGCGCCTCATCGGCGGACGAGAATGTTTTGAACGCTATGTTTTCGCGTGTCAGCGCCTTCTCGAACACCCAGCGTATCGAACGATCGTCGTCAATTATCCAGACCGGTTTCATTATTTCGCATTCTCGCTATGGTTGATCGGCAGCAGCAATGTAAAGGTCGTGTTTCCAGGCTGGCTTTCGAACGTGACGGTGCCGCCATGCTGGGTCACGAAAGTCTGGGCAAGGGTGAGTCCTAACCCGCTACCGCCTTCGCGGCCCGAGACCAGCGGATAAAAAACTTTTTCGCGCATGTCGTCCGGTATACCGGGACCGGTATCGCTGATCTCGACCGCGAGTGCGTGCCGGTAGCGCTTGCGCGCCAGCGTGACCTGGCGCGCGATACGCGTTTTAAAGCTGAGACGGCCATTGCCGTTCATTGCCTGCGCTGCATTGCGCGCAATGTTGAGCACGATCTGAATCATCTGCTCCTTATCGCCCTTGAGTAGAGGCACGCTGGTGTCGTAATCGCGGCGAATCACCAGGCCGCGCGGATACTCAGCGAGAATGAGGCTCCGCACGCGCTCGAGCACCTCATGAATATTAAGTAACGCGGGTTGCGGCAACCGGTGCGGCGTCAACAGCCGGTCCATCAACGACTGCAGACGGTCCGCTTCTTTCATGATGACCTGGGTATATTCGTGCAGCGCCGGGCGTTCGAGCTCGTGATCGAGCAACTGCGCCGCACCACGGATGCCGCCAAGCGGATTTTTAATTTCGTGCGCAAGATTGCGGATCAACTCGCGGTTGGCCTGACTCTGATCGTTCAGGCGTTCTTCGCGCGCAATTTTTATTTGCCGGTCGATATGCCGGAATTCAAGCAGCAGAAATCCCGGCAACTCATTAACGGGACGACCAGTTGCCGGAACAGGCGTCGGGCGCTTCCCGCGAGCGGTTGGAGCCTGCGCGCCCGCAATGCGGCCCGACTCACCTTCCCCTTCAAGGGGAAGGCTGGGATGGGGATGGGGGTTTTTCACCACTAGTGAATTCGCGAGCTCCTGCCAGCCGCTCGCCCGGCTTTCAATCTCGACCGGGGACAACGTGCAGCTTAAATGTAATTTGACGCGGCCCGCCACGCCGATCTTGAGGTCGTGTTCGGTATAGCTGCAATTGTTGACGCACGCGTAACTGATCGCATTTAAAAGCACGCGATCATGTTCAAAAATTTCTGTAACAGGGTTTCCCACGAAGCTCTTGCTGCTCAACTCGAATAAGTTTTCGGCGGCGGGATTCGCAAAGCGCACGACTAACTCGCGGTCGACAATGATGATCGCCGTTGCGAGTAGGTCGAGTCCTGCTAATGCGGCAACCGCCATGTGTGTCTTGTTCAGAAATGTAGAGTGTGAGCAAGAACCAGACCAGACGCGAAAGCACGTTCGTGCGCAACGCTTGTGTGCCGCGCTACTCGCACAGTGACGGAATACGGGATCGCCGCGTAGTTGATGCGGCCGACTACTTGACGCTGGTCAGTTCCCTGCGCAGGCTTTCGACGTTGCCTTCATGTAATTTGACTTTGTCTTCGAACGGCTTCACCCGCTCTTCAACGCGCGCAAAGTTTTTCTCATTGCCCAGACGCAGGTCCTTTTGTTCGATGAGCTGCTTTTTCGCCGCGTCGAGTTGCGACTGCTCCTGCGCAAGTTCTTGTTCGAGGATTCTGCGGCGGCCGGCATCGCGACTGCGCTGTGTGTCGTTATCTACACTCGGAAAATTGCCGGGCTTTTGCTGGGCGGCGCGCGGCGGCGCCGGCGCGGTATTGATCGGTTCCAAAGCTAGGTTTTTGCATCCCTTCGCATCACCTTTTACGTTGGTATAGCGCGTGTTGCCGTCAGTATCGAAGCATTTCCACATTTCGGCGTGTGCGACTGACGCCGAGCACGCGAGTAGCAGCATCAAACATAATCTCATAGCGATCCTCCGGTAGCCGTCTAAAGCAACGGACGATACTCATTGCGGTTGACATCGCAAATTAAGCGTTGGCGCTAAGTCTAGGTCAGAAAAAGTGAATATACAATGCGACGAGGCACGTCTAGCCTCATAAATACATCAGGGCGGGAAGGCCCGCCCTGATGTGGAGAGATCGACTGATAAGAAGTGTTACAAGCTGTAATACATATCGAACTCAACCGGATGGGTCGTTATGCGAAAACGCGTG
>JANYCE010000308.1 GCA_025360445.1 Betaproteobacteria bacterium | reverse complement strand
CGGCTCCGGGTAAATTACCCCCGAAAATCGACCGGAACCCCATTTTGTCGTTCAAATCGACACCACCCTCGATCCCTCGGAATCCCGCCTCAGTCATGGCTTTCCACGATTCGCCCTCTCGTTTAACCGGACAGTAGTGATAAGAAATCGGTTTTTATGTATGCGATACCGTTATGACTCCGATCGCACGTGCAGCGTTCAACTGAAATATGTGCGACTCCGTACAGATCTTTGTGCGGTGACAGACACAATGACTTCAACCGGGACGGCACGTCTGTCGTTTTGCCTGCCGTTCGCCATTTTCGTGGAGGTGGGATATGAATTTACCGCTCGCCACTGCATTCGTCATCGGCGCTTTGTTCGCGCCCGCGGCGGCCTATGCAGCCGACAATACGATTACGCGAAGCGCGAACGACGCGGTGGTTGAATCGTCGGTCACGATAAAAATTAAAAGTGAATTTGCCAAGGACAAGACCGTCAGCGCGACTAACATCAAGGTCGATACCGAGGACGGCGGCGTGGTAACGCTATCGGGCAATGCAAAAAGCAAGGCGGAAGCCGATCAGGCCGTCAGGCTCGCGCGCAACACCAAAGGCGTGACGTCGGTCAAAAACGAAATCTCCGTTCAGCCGAAATAGCCGCGCACCCCGCGCCGTCAATGCGAACGCCGTCACGGCCCCCTTATCGGTGCATGCCGGCGTTTTTCTTCGTACGTTAAATTCGCTCTTTATGCCGCAGCCGGCGATGATGGCCTTTGGCTATACTACGCGCGTCAACCAGGGAACCCGTCATGGAATCGCGTCTCGAAAAAATAGAAGCAAAGCTGAGTCTGGCCGAGGACATGCTGGAAGAATTGAACAAGACCGTTTACCGGCAGCAGTGCCGCATCGATCAAATCGAGCAAATCATGGATGCATTGCGCCATCAAGTGCAAACGACCATGCCGGATGACACGCGCACGCCCGGCGAGGAAATACCGCCGCACTATTAGCACAGGCGCGCTTTGCGCAAGGCCTGCTTGACGCGCCCGGAAAGTCGGGCGGAAGCTTTCTGCGATTCTTTTTAAGGTCTACATATGCGCGATCGGCTCGCCATTGTTGCAATGTTATGCGTGCTGCTATTCGCAACACATGCGCGAGGCCAATCGGACTATCCGGTGAAGCCCATCCGCATCCTGATCGGCACGGCGGCCGGCGGCGGCAGCGATCTGATGGCGCGACTCGTGGGCCAGCGCCTCACGCAGGCGTGGAATGCGGTGACTGTGGTCGAGCCGCGGCCCGGTGTCGGCGGCAACATCGCCGCCGAGTATGTGGCGAAGTCGCCCCCCGATGGCTACACTTTGTACGTGTGCTTCGGCACGCACACGGTGAATCCGAATCTATATCCGAAACTTGGCTACGACGCGATTCGCGACTTCACCCCGGTGACGCTGCTCGCGCGCCAATACAATGCGCTCGTTGTCCATCCCTCGGTGCCGGCGCGTACGGTCAACGAACTTGTCGCACTGGCGAAGAAGCAGCCCGGCAAGCTGAGCTACGCTTCATCCGGCAGCGGCAGTCCGAATCATCTCGGCATGGAGCTGTTCAAAATTATGGCTCAAATCGATCTCGTTCACATTCCGTATAAAGGCGCGGCGCCGTCGCGCATCGATTTGCTCGGCGGCCATACCGATTTGATGTTCGATGTTTTGCGCACGGCGCTGCCCTATCGCGACGCCGGACGGATGCGCATGCTCGCGCTCGCCAGCCCGCAGCGCTCGACGCTTGCACCTGATTTGCCGACGATGGCGGAGGCTGACTGGAAAGGGCTCGAAGTTCTGACCTGGCATGCACTGCTGGCGCCCGCCGGCACGCCGACCGCGATTGTCGAGCGGCTCCAAGCGGAGCTCCAGCGCGGCCTTCTTGCACCGGCCTCGAAAGAAAAACTCGCGACCGACGGGATTGAAGTTGTCGCAAGTACACCCGCGGAGCTCGATGCATTTTTGCGCGCCGACATGGCTAAATGGGGCAACGTGATCAAGACCGCGCGAATACGGCCGGATTAACGCCCCTTAAGAATGCGTGGGCCACTAAAACATTTCGGCTTAACGTGGCCGGCGCGAGCCGGAAACGAAAACCCCGCTCTCGCGGTTTTTTTCATTGAGCGACCTTGAAGCCGCGTTCGGGCGGCGTGCCCGCTTCGAAATGCACGGCGGTCAGCGCCGGCACCGCCACTTCGTGGCAAATCTTCTGCACGTGGAAAGCTTCGATGGGCGGGCGCCAGTTCGCCTTCGATTCACACGTCACCCTGACGCAGCTAATACTTTTTAACCACGCGCACACCTTTACCTCCGAGCCGTCGACGCCGGCAATAGTGGTCAAATACGGCGAGCCTTCGTAGTGCGGCCTGCTGGTTCCCTCATGCGCGCTCACATCCGAGAGCACGGTAAAAAAACTGCCGTTCATGTCGAGCAACGCGAGCACCTTGTTCATGAAGAGCGATAAGTCCGTCGTATAAGAAAAGCCTCCCACCACATCGGTGATGACCTGAAATTTGCCGAGCTCTTCCCGCGAATATTCACGCAGCGGGCGGCTGGCGAGATACTGGATTTTGTTGGGCGGCAGCATGGCTGCTTTCTCATACCACTCGGACGTTCGGCGATCTTCGATCGAGATCGCAACGCCCTGCGCCTTGCTGCCGCGTTCGTTGCGGCCCTCGAAATGCAGCATATCAAACTTAGGCGTGTAGTAATCGAGGATCGCCTGCCCCCGGCCTGCGCCGACATCGAGCCAGCGGTCGCCTGGCCGCAGACGGCCCAGCGCGAAATCGAATTCACCGGGCAACGCCTTGGTATATGAATGCAGCGAGCGGTCGATGACATAGCCTTCAGGCACTTGATCGCCGCGGCTTTTGTAGATTGCTTCCTGCTTCGCGAGTTCCGCGGCCAGCGCGATGCTGCCAACGTCGGCCGCTTGCGCCCACGTCGCCGCGGCAAAAATCAGCAGCGCGAGCAGGCAAGCAGCGGGATTTTTCACGCGGACGGTACTTTTCCTGGCGCTATTTGGTGGCGCCCGCAGGCGGCTTTTCATCCGGATGATCCGCGCTCATCAATGCGCGGAACACCAGCACCGGAATCGACGCGCGGTGCAATACCCGGGTGGCTTCGCTGCCCATCAACACCGCGACCAGCCCGGTGCGCGAGCGCGACGTCATTACGATGAGATCGCAGTGACGCTCATTAGCCGTGTTGATGATCGCGTCGAACGGCTGGGAGTTGGTGGCGATTTCGGTGTCGCATTCAACGCCCTGCGCTGCCGCGGTTTTTTTGACGAACAAGAGAAAACTCTCCGCGCGCGCGCGCGCTTCCTCAGCCATTTTTCCGGGCAGGGTTGGATCGTATGAGCTGTCTTCCGCCATCGTCATGCGGTAATCCGGCACGACGTGTATGCCGGTGACTCTGGCGCCGCAAAGTTTTGCGAGATCGAAACCCCGTTCGATGGCGCGTTCTGAATGGGCGGACCCGTCGGTCGGCATCAATATATGCTTAAACATAGCTCCTCCCTTTTGAAAGCGGCACTCATTAGACGCTATTTATCGCGTTTGGTGCCAGCGGTTTCGCGCGTGCGGCTAAGCACCCCGCCGCTGCCGAGCATCAGCCCATTGACCCAAAAGACCGCCGGCAAGCCGAACGCGGAACCGACAAACCCGAAGATGACCGGGCCGGCCACGCGCGTCAGATGATTCACCGCCATGCGCAAGCCGAGCGCCTCGCCCGATCGCCCTGCCACCGAATTGGCGAACATCTGCATAGTGACGATCGGCTGGCCGCAGCCCATGCCGAGTCCAAATGCAAAAGCCATGAACGCGAGCGCGCCGGCGCTCGAAAAAAGCGGCAGCAGCGCAAAACTTACCGCGCCGACAAAAAACGCACTTGCCAACACGCGGTCCTCGCTAAATCTGGCGATCAATCGCGTGAGCACCAGCCGCACAACGAAAGCCGCGGCCGAATTCATCGCGAGCACGACGCCGATCGCGGAGGCCGACAGGCCGACGCCATGTGCATAAACGGGCAGATAAAACTGAAAAAGATCCTGGCCGGTTTGCAGCAGACTGCTGGTTGCAAGCGTTCGGCTCACGCCCTTTGTCGCGAGCATTTCGCGAATGCCACCACCCGGCTCTTTGCTGCGGCCGCGGCCGCGCGGCAGCGAACCGCCCCAAATCGCCAACATGCCCAACGGCACCAGCGCCAATAACGCAAGTGGAATGCACGAGCTTGCATAGCCGAGATGCTCGATCGAGAATCCCGCGATAAGCGGGCCGGCCAGGCTGCCGACAGAATTGGTCAAACTGTAATTGCTAAAACTTTGCGTGCGATTCGTTGGCGTGCTCATAAGACCGACGACATTCTGCAGCGACACGTTATAGATCGACAGCGAGATTCCATTGGCCGCCGCCGCGATGAAGATAGCAGGCAGGCCCGGCCATAAATATGGAATCAGGATACCGAGCCCGCCGCCGATCGCGCCAATAGTCAGCAGCCAACGCGAACCAAAGCGGTCAGCGAGCTTGCCCGCGTGCCACGAAAACAATGCCGGAAACACCGAGAAAGTTGCGGCCAGCAAGCCGACCGTGGCGGGCGCCGCGCCAAGCTGAAGCGCATACAGCACGAGCAGCACGCGGCCGGCGCGCATGCTGCTCATATTGAACAAGGCGAGCGCCAGAGCGAAGTTGATCGACATGACGGGAGTCTAACGAATAAACGAATTGGCAGGCGCGGGAGCGCACAATCTCGCGATCAAGCGTAACTCCGGACGCCGCGGTGACTTGGCAGCTTGCAGTTCTTGCTCCGTGAGCATTGCCCGTAAAAATCGCGCGCGTGTTATAAATTCGCATCGTCGCTCATTAGACCGACAGTTCTACCGGGGAGCACCAACCGTGGGTTTGACCAACGACCTCTGCGAGATTATTCACGCAACGCGCTTCGAATCGCTGGGCGAAGAATGTGTCGCGCGCGTTAAGCAGGCAATTCAGGACGGCGTCGCGGTAGCGCTGGCGGGATGCGCGGAGCAACCGGTTACCATCGCGATCGCACACGCGAAGCGCCTGGGCGGCGCGCCGCAGGCGAGTGTGTGGGGCGCCGGCTTCAAGGCGTCGGTCGTGCAAGCCGCCAATATCAACGCGATGGCCACGCATGTGCTCGACTTCGAGCCGATGTGGAGTCCGCCCACGCATGCCGTGTCCCCGACGGTGCCGGTCGCATTTGCACTCGCCGAATTGCAAGGTGCGAGCGGCCGCGACATCATCACGGCGGTCGCCAAGGGTCTCGAAATCCAGGGGCGCCTGCAGTACGCGGGCAACCAGTTCGTGCCCGAGCATCTCAAGTTTCATCC
>JANYCE010000297.1 GCA_025360445.1 Betaproteobacteria bacterium | reverse complement strand
CGACATTACGGTCGGGCTCGGCGGTCCCGGCAACGGTTATCCACGGCAGGACGGGTTCGACATCGTCGTCGCATCCGAAGTAATGGCCATATTCTGCCTGTCGAATTCACTTAAAGATCTGAAGAACCGGCTGGGCAATATCGTGGTCGCGTACACGCGCGACCTGAAGCCGGTGCATGCACGCGACCTCAAGGTGCATGGTGCAATGACAGTGCTGTTAAAAGACGCCTTGCAGCCAAACCTCGTACAGACGCTTGAAAACAACCCGGCGTTTGTCCACGGCGGCCCGTTCGCCAACATCGCGCACGGCTGCAACTCGGTGATTGCAACCAAGACCGCGCTGAAGCTCGCCGATTATGTGGTGACCGAAGCTGGTTTCGGCGCCGATCTGGGTGCCGAGAAATTTATCGACATCAAATGCCGCAAATCGGGACTGCGTCCGTCGGCAGTCGTGCTGGTCGCGACGGTGCGCGCTCTGAAATATCACGGCGGCGCTGATCTCAAGGAATTAAACAAGGAAAATCTGCCGGCGCTCGAAAAAGGCATCGCGAACCTGGCGCGGCATGTGCACAACGTGACGGTGAATTACGGCTTGCCCTGCTTAGTCTCGATTAATCACTTTACTTTCGACACTAATGCAGAAGTGGAACTGCTGAAGCAAAAAGTCGAAGCGCTCGGGGCGTCCGTGCTCGTCGCGCGGCACTGGGCGGAGGGTGGCGCAGGTGCCGCCGATGTCGCGCGCAAAGTGGTCGAACTTATCGAGAACAATCCGACGCCGATGAAGTACGTATACGAAGATGCGGACACGCTGTGGGAAAAGGTCAATAAGATCGCGACTAAAATCTACGGCGCGAAGGAAGTCACCGCCGACGCCAAGATTCGCGGCCAGATTCAGAAACTGCAGGAAGACGGCTACGGCCATTACCCGGTATGCGTGGCCAAGACCCAGTCGTCCTTTACGACGGACGCGAAAGTCCGCGGCGCGCCGTCCGGACATATCATCAATGTTCGTGAAGTGCGCCTCGCCGCCGGCGCTGAATTCATCGTGATGGTGTGCGGCGATATTATGACGATGCCGGGATTGCCGAAGATCCCGTCGGCAGAAAAGATCGACTTAACCGACGACGGCAAAGTAGTGGGATTGTTTTGACTCCGCATTAGTCCCTACACGCGAATGAGCCGGCGCCGTTGTGACGCCTGCGACCGCCCCGTGTATAGTTTCGACCTCGCGCGCGGCGCCGCGCGGGAAAAATATAAACGGAAAATCGAGGAGCCACACGCATGATTGAGTATTTATCCAATCCCTTGTTCTGGGTCGGGCTTGGCCAGATCATCGTCGTCAACATAATTTTGTCCGGTGACAACGCGGTGGTAATCGCGCTGGCAGCGCGTTCGCTGCCGCCGAATCAGCAGAAGCAGGCGATTATCTGGGGCTCGGTGGCCGCGATCGTTATGCGCGTCATCCTGACTATCGTCGCGGTCGAGATGCTGAAGCTGCCGTACTTGAAACTCGTCGGTGCGTTGTTGTTGTTCTGGATTGCGGTGCAACTGCTGGTGCCCGAGGAGGATGCCGATGATGGCGTCAAATCCAGCGGCAATCTGTGGGCAGCGATTCGGACAATTCTGATAGCCGACCTTGTAATGAGCCTCGACAACGTGATTGGTGTGGCGGCGGCGGCCAAGGGCGACAACATTCTGCTGATGCTGGGCCTTGCAATCAGCATCCCGCTGATTATTTTCGGCAGTACCCTAATCCTCAAACTGATGGACCGCTATCCGCTGATCATCACGGGCGGTGCGGCCTTGCTTGGATGGGTTGCTGGCGAAATGCTGATTACCGACCCGGCTCTGGTCGACTGGATCGCCGCCCACATGCCGTGGATTCATATTCATCTGCCGCTGGTAGGCGACCTCAGCTGGGCCCAGATACTGGGCGCAGCACTGGTTATTCTTGCGGGCAAGGTCATGCACGCGCGCGCGGCGCGAACGCAGGCCGTCGATCTGGCCGCCGGCGATGAGCAAAACAAGTAAGCCGGCAACGGTCAAACCAAGGAGCATGCAATGCTAAAAGTTCTGATTCCGGTCGATGGCTCCGCCAATTCTTTGCGCGCGGTTGAATATCTGATCGCGCAGACGCCGCTTTTTAAGGAACCGCTCGACGTCCATCTTCTCAACGTCCAGCACGCGTTCCCCGGTACCGTGCGGGGCGTGCGCGCGGAGGCTGAAAAATTCCATCACGATGAAGGCATCAAGGCGCTCGCTGCCGCCCGTCAACTGCTTGACGCCGCGGGCGTTAATTACACCTATCACATCAACGTCGGCGACGCGGCCGAATCGATTTGCCAATTTATCAAAGCGCAAAATCTCGACCAGGTCATCATGGGCCGGCGTGGTATGGGCGCAGTCGCTTCCATGTTGATGGGATCGGTGACTGACAAGGTATTGCACTTGGTAGATGTGCCGATAGTGCTCGTGAAGTAAGGATGCGTCGCAAAGAGATCTCGTAGTTGCTTTAAGCATTACTGCCGTTTCCGCATTCTGATACGCGACAAAAAATAACAAACGGACACCGGTAGCTTTGAAAGTTGCTGACCCAGGGAGAAGAGATGGACAATTCGATGACATCGAGATTTACCGCTAAGTCGTGGCTCGTCGCTGTGGCGTTTGCAGTTATGGCGCCTGCGTTCGGCGCCGGCTGGGAACCCACCAAGCCGGTTGAGTTTGTGGTCCCGGCCGGCACTGGCGGCGGGGCTGACCAGATGGCGCGCCTGCTGCAGGGGGTCATCTCTAAAAACAACTTGATGAAGCAACCGCTGATTGTCGTCAATAAATCGGGCGGTGCGGGGGCCGAGGGCTTTCTTGCGATTAAGGAAGCGAAGGGTGACCCCAATAAAATTATTATCACTTTGTCAAATTTGTTCACTACCCCGCTGGCAACCGGCGTGCCCTTTAATTGGAAAGACCTGACGCCGGTGGCGATGCTGGCGCTCGATCAGTTTGTGCTGTGGGTCAATGCCGAGACACCTTACAAAACTGCCAAAGATTATCTGGACGCGGTGAAGGCGGCTGGTCCCAATAAATTCAAGATGGGCGGCACGGGCTCTAAGCAGGAAGACCAGATCATCACGGTTGCGATCGAGAAGGCCGCCGGCGTCAAATTCATCTATATACCGTTCAAGGGCGGCGGTGACGTGGCCGTGCAACTGGTCGGCAAGCATATCGACTCGAGCGTCAACAATCCGATTGAAGCAGTCGCCCAGTGGCGCGCCGGCAAATTGCGGCCGCTCTGCGTGTTTGACGATACCCGTATGCCGTACAAGACAAAGGTGACAGAGACCATGTCGTGGTATGACATCCCGACGTGTAAGGAAGCCGGCGTCGCGACCGACTACGTGATGCTGCGCGGCATTTTCATGCCCGGCGGCGCAACCAGGGAACAGGTCGATTACTACGTAGACCTTTTTAAGCGCGTGCGCGAAACGGCCGACTGGAAAAAATTTATGGAAGACGGTGCATTCAATACCACTTTCATGAGCGGCCCCGAATACACGAAATGGGTTGAGAAGGCCGAGACCACGCATCGTGAACTGATGCGCGAAGCCGGCTTTCTGGCCAAACCCTAGTTGCGACACCGCGGCGAGTGTGCGCGATATTGAAATCAAGTCGTGTCCATGAAATCAGATAATGAAGCGCCTGCCGGTGCGGGCATTTCGACGCGCACAATGGAGATGGTGGTCGCTGCGGTGTTGTTCACCGTCGGCGCCATTGTCGTCTTCGACAGCTACCGGCTTGGTTCCAAATGGGGCAGCGACGGCCCGGAGTCGGGCTATTTTCCTTTCTACATCGGCGTTCTGATTAGTGGCTCGAGCATCGTCAACTTCGTGCAGGCGCTGCGCGCGCCGCGCGCCACCGATACCGGGTTATTCGTCGCGTGGGGCCCGCTCAAGCTCGTGTTGACGGTGTTGATCCCGGCGGCGTTCTACGTGCTGGGCGTCAAGTTTTTCGGGATCTACCTCGCGTCGGCGGTGTACATCGCGATCTTCATGGTGTGGCTCGGCAAGTATTCGTGGTTGCGCAGCATCATGGTCGGCCTCGCGGTCAATGTCAGTTTTTTTCTGATGTTCGAAGTCTGGTTTCGGGTGCCGCTTTACAAGGGCACTCTCGACCCCCTGCAATTCATAGGTTATTGAGATGCTGGCCAGCGGGCACGTGCAGTTCAAGGGAGAGGCGGCGTGGTAGAACTCAGCGCACTGTTTCACGGCTTTTCTGTCGTGCTTACGCCTTTCAACATCATGCTGATGATGATCGGCATCGTGCTTGGTGTAATTATCGGCGTGCTACCCGGCTTGGGTGGCGCCAACGGAGTGGCGATCCTGCTGCCGCTGACGTTTACGATGCCGCCAACCTCCGCGATCATCATGCTGTCATGCATTTACTGGGGCGCGCTGTTCGGCGGCGCCATCACCTCGATTCTTTTTAATATTCCCGGTGAACCGTGGTCCGTCGCGACCACCTTCGATGGCTATCCCATGGCGCAACAGGGACGCGCGGGCGAGGCGCTCACCGCGGCATTCACGTCCTCGTTCATTGGTGCTTTGGTCGCGGTGGTCATGATCACCTTTCTGGCGCCGCTGGTGGCGCAGTTCGCGCTGCAATTCGGCCCACCCGAATTTTTCTCGGTTTATCTGCTGACGTTTTGCAGTTTCATCGGCATGGGCAAGGGCTCGCCATTCAAAACGTTGGCGGCAATGACTTTGGGTTTTGCGCTCGCCGCGGTGGGCATGGATACGGTCACCGGGCAACTGCGGCTCATCTTCGGCTTTACCGATCTCATGCGGGGTTTCGATTTCCTGATTGCAGTGATTGGCTTGTTCGGCATTGGTGAAATTCTGTTATCGATGGAAGAGGGTTTGTCCTTTACGGGCAAGACGGCAAAAATCGATCCCAAGATTGTCCTTGAGACGTGGAAGAAACTGCCGCGCTACTGGTTGACGTCGATCAGAAGTTGCCTGATCGGCTGCTGGATGGGCATTACGCCCGGCGGCGCCACACCGGCGTCGTTCATGAGTTACGGCGTCGCCAAGCGCATGTCGAAGGACGGCGACAAATTCGGCACCGGCCAAATCGAAGGCGTGATTGCGCCGGAGACCGCCGCGCACGCCGCCGGCACGAGCGCATTACTGCCGATGCTGGCACTCGGTATTCCGGGCTCGCCGACTGCGGCCGTCCTGTTGGGCGGGTTGCTGATCTGGGGCCTGCAGCCGGGACCGCTTCTATTCGTCGAGCAAAAAGACTTCGTGTGGGGGCTGATCGCTAGCATGTATCTCGGCAATCTCGCCGGCTTGATCATCGTGCTGACCTGCGTGCCTTTATTTGCAGCGATTCTGCGCATTCCGTTTTCCATCATCGCGCCGGTCATCATCGTGATCTGTGCAATCGGCGCTTACACGGTCCACAACGCCATGCTCGATATCTGGTTCATGCTGCTGTTCGGCGTGATCGGTTATGTTTTCAAGAAACTCGATTACCCGCTTGCGCCGCTGGTGCTGGCACTGGTGCTTGGTGATCGAGCCGAGGATTCGTTCCGCCAGTCGATGCTGATTTCGCAAGGCGAAGTGTCAGTGTTCTTTTCGAACTGGCTGGTTGGCGGCATTACGGCGCTGTCGCTCGTGATGCTGTTCTGGCCGCTGATATCCAAAGTGCAATCGCGCCTGCGCGCGGGTTAGTCTCGCACCGGCACGATTTCTTACCGGCATAACAATCGGCCTCAGCCTCGGCCGCCGGCGCATTGCAGGGCACTCGAAGTGTCGACGATCAGGGTGAGATGATGGAACGACAGCCACAACGCGAGACCCGAACAGCCCGCTATTGGCTGCCGCTCGCGCCCGGCATCATCTGCATGGTGATGGTGGCGAACCTGCAATACGGATGGTCGCTGTTCGTCAATCCGATCAACCTGAAAACGCAGTGGGGACGCGCTGAAATCCAGTTTGCGTTTACGATATTTATAATCGCTTCAACCTGGTTAATGCCTGTTGCAGGCTACCTGGCCGATCGCCTCAGCGCGCGATCGGTAGCCATGGCGGGCGGCGTGCTGGTCGGGATTTCGTGGTGCGTGAATGCTTATGCTGAATCATTAGCGGTTTTATACGTGAGCGCCGCGATCGGTGGCGCCGGTACATGCGCTGTGTTCGGTGCGTGCATTGGCCACGCGCTTAAATGTTTTCCCGCGCAACGCGGCCTGGCGGTCGGGTTGATCGCGGCAGGCTTTGGCACCGTATCGGCGGCGACAGTGCTGCCGATACACTCAGTTATTCAGGCGTTCGGCTACGAAAACGCCTTTCTGTATTTCGGCCTTGCCCAAGGCGCAATCGTGTTCGCGGCCGCAGCATTGCTCGCACCGCCAATCGCCGCTGATATTCGAGCTGACCGAAGTGAGCCGCTCAACAAATCCCGGAACTACGGCCCACTCGAAATTTTGTGCACACCCGTGTTTTGGGTCATGTATTTGATGTTTGTGCTTGTCACGGTAGCGGGCCTGATGGCAATCGGCCAGCTGGCAGTCATCGCTAAAGAATACAAAGTCGCCAATGTGCCCGTGTCGCTCTTCGACCTGACGCTGCCCGCGCTCGCTTTTGCACTCGCGATCGATCGGGTTTTTAGCGGGCTGGCGCGGCCGTTCTTCGGCTGGGTATCGGACCACCTGGGCCGTGAGACCACAATGGGTATCGCGTTCGCCATTGAGGCCGCAGCGATCGTCGCGCTCGCGCGCTTCGGTCACGAGCCGGGGTGGTTCGTCGTGCTGACCGGTGTGATTTTTTTCGCGTGGGGCGAGATCTACAGTTTGTTTCCTGCGACCACTGCCGATTCATTTGGCGAGAAACATGCGGCAACCCACGCGGGCCTGGTATACACGGCGAAAGGCGCCGGGGCGCTCATCGTAATGTCGTTCAGCGCCACCCTGTTGCCAGCCACCGAATGGCACATTGCGTTTTATTGCGCCGCCGGCATAAACGCCATGGCGGCAGTGTTGGCGCTGCTTGTTTTAAAACCCTTGCGCGCACGCCAGGCAGCACTGGATCGGGCTTTCCTGGCATCGACAGCATCGACGGCACCGGCTTAACGATTGCCCGTCGAGGTAACTTGTTCGAGCTTGACCAGTTCAACTTCAGCGGCGAGCACGCCGTAAATGCAAACGAGCAATCCTGATATCGCCACCACTCGTTTTATGATGTACCACAGTCCGTCGCAAACCGCGGCCGCTACCTTGGCGAGATGAAAATCGGTTACATCGAAGCGGCCGGCGTATTCCATGGTGTTCCCCTTTTTCGCCGCAGCCGGAAAGTCCGTCTGCGTGAAACCATTCTCAGTGCAGGCAAGGGAAAGCAGAATATGGAGGAGGGCCTATGACCTTCGGCGCGCCCTACCCGGCAAAAGGTCGTGCCGCAGGCGCACGCGATGGATTTTCACTGTGCAAATGGATGCGCGGCCTGGAGAGCGGCGCTTACCTCCGGCCTATGACTTTGGGCATAACTTGCCAGGCAGCTTAAATTTTTCCGCGCTTTTTCAGGCGGGAGAGGGTTTCCGGCGAAAGATTTAAGTAGGCCGCGAGTTCCTTCTTCGGCAGACGTTCGATCAGCGATGCATGCTTGCGCATGAAGCGGGCGACGCGGCCGGGCGCATCAAGTAAATGCAGCGTGATCGTGTGCGCCATGACTTCGCTCATCAGTTTCATGACCTCAAATTCAAAACCGCTTTTGACCGACGGATGCCGTTCCATGAACGCGCTCCACTCTTCCATCGAAAGTCGCGCCGTGCGCACTCGCGTGACGGCGCGGATCGAATACGGGATCGGCGTCTTCAAACGCCATGCCGCGTAACTCGTGTCGATCTCGGTTTCAGCGGCGAACCGCAGAATCATTTCCTTACCGGCTGGGGTCGATACCACGCGCTTGAGGATTCCATCGAGTATGAAATACTGCTGCATCGACGAATCGCCCTGGTTTTCGAGCAACGCGCCTTTTGCATAGTCGGTGATATCCAGCAAGGCTTCGAGTTGCTGCCATTCTTCGCCGGTCATCGAGCGCAGCACGAAATTTTGGCGCAACTGCAGGCGTACGATCTTGGCTTCAGGATGGATGGCAAGCAAAGGCATATGGGCAGTCGCGGAGCGCTACGTAACGACCGGCGAGTATAGCGACTTCCAGCCTGCACCTGCCGCAGCGCAAGTCCGCTGACGCCGCGGGTCGCGTCACCCCTGAGCGTTTCTTGATCTCGGTCAAGTGCGCTTACGCGTGCCATCTTCTATGATACGTACCGCTCGATACAGCCCATTTTGCTGGCACGGGTCCGCCGGCATGCCGAGGAATTTGAGCCCTGCTAATTCTGCACGGTTTGCGGCTCGTACGACGGAAACTTGTTCAATGCACGGCGCGAAACACGAGGTATTCCAGCATGACAACCGATTTACAACTACCAGAATTGACCGACGGCTTTCACCTCGTCATCGATGCGCTCAAGCTTAACGGCATCGACACGATTTTTGGCCTGCCCGGTATTCCGATTACCGACTTCACGCGCAAGGCACAGGCCGAAGGCCTGCGTGTCATCTCATTCCGTCACGAGCAGAACGCGGGCCATGCCGCCGCGATCGCCGGCTTCATGTCGCAAAAACCCGGGATCTGCCTGACGGTATCGGCACCCGGTTTCCTGAACGGTTTGACTGCCGTGGCCAACGCCACCACCAATTGCTTCCCGATGATTTTAATCAGCGGTTCAAGCGAGCGCGAAATCGTTGATCTTCAGCAGGGTGACTATGAAGAAATGGACCAGCTGGCGATCGCCAAGCCGTTATGCAAGGCGGCGTTCCGCGTGCTGCATGCCGCAGACATCGGGGTCGGCATCGCGCGCGCCATTCGCGCCGCCGTGTCGGGCCGTCCGGGCGGGGTGTACCTCGACCTGCCAGCCAAGCTGTTCGGACAGACGATGGACGCGGAAGCGGGCAGGAAATCGCTGATCAAGGTCGTCGATCCTGCGCCGCGCCAGATCCCCGCGCAGGACGCAGTCCAGCGCGCGCTTGAATTGCTCAGAGGCGCCAAGCGGCCGCTGATTCTGCTCGGCAAGGGCGCTGCGTATGCGCAGGCCGATGCGGACATCCGCGAATTGGTTGAGAAGACCGGTATACCGTATCTGCCGATGTCGATGGCGAAGGGCCTGTTGCCCGACACGCATGAGCAATCCGCCGCCGCTGCACGCTCTTATGTGTTACCCGCAGCCGACGTCGTCATGCTGATCGGTGC
>JANYCE010000284.1 GCA_025360445.1 Betaproteobacteria bacterium | reverse complement strand
TGCCCGGGACGCGGCACGAGATATGGGTGCCGAGCAAGTCAGTCCAGCCCATCAGCGCGGTCAGCCGGTAGGCGGCTGCGAGTTCAACGCGCGCTTCCCATTCCGCTGAATCAATGCGGTTGCGAACGGCTTTGAGTTTCGGCTTCGCATCGGGGCGCAGCCGCGTAACGTTGGATTTTTTGGGCACGGATTTCATTCGGCGACCTCGTCAACTCAAAAATGGATTGCACATTTTAGCGGACTCTGCGCCTGCTGCAAGCGCGCCGCGGCTGGTAATAGCCATTTGTTATACTGCGCGCAGTTCCCACCCTTCAATGCATCCTTTATGTCATTCCGCGCCGCGCTTAATATCAACGTCCTGCACCAAAAAGCGAAAAAAAGTGTCTGCGCGTAAGCGTGTCTGATATCCACGTCAGCGACGCAGGTGACACCCGATAACAGAGAGCGCATTAAGGCGGCTCATGCGATTTTGACGGCGCGTCTACGCAGCCGGTTTGGTGATTTAACCCTTGTTCGCTGCGAGCAATGATTCAGCCGCAGCAATACCCTGGAAGACATACATTATGAAAACTCTAATAATCGCAACCTGCTGTGCAAGCGCGACTCTGTGGACGAGCGTGTGTTTGGCACAGGTCACCGTGACTTCGGCGTGGGTGCGCGCTACGGCGCCGGGCCAGACCGTGGCCGGTGCGTATATGAAAATCAGCAGCGCAGCGACCGCTTATCTGGTTGGCGGCAGCTCGCCGGGCGCCAAGGCAGTCGAGGTTCATCAGATGTCGCTCGTTGATAACGTGATGAAAATGCGTGCGCTGCCGCGGCTTGAATTGCCGGCGGGCGCCGTGGTTGAACTCAAGCCGGGTGGCTATCATTTGATGATGATTGGCCTGACGCAGCCGCTCGTTAAAGGCCAGCAGGTGCCGTTTAAACTAACCGTTGAGGACAAAAGCGGCCGCCGGCAGACAGTGGACGTTAAGGCAGTAGTCGGCGAACTTGCGGCGACGGAAATGCAGCACGGCAGCCACTGAAGGCGCCCGCGCGCTGACTTCACGGTTGCGATGCGCGGTATTAAAATTTCCCATCTGTGCAACTAAAGGAAATCATATGAAACAACTGAAAATTCCGGCGGTCTTCATGCGCGGCGGCACCAGCAATGCGATCGTCTTACACGAGCGCGATCTGCCGCGTGACCGTGCGCAGTGGGACGAGATTTTTCTCGCTGCGATCGGCAGCCCGGATCCCTATGGCCGGCAGCTCGACGGGATGGGCGGCGGCATTTCTTCGCTCTCGAAAGTGTGCATCGTCGGCCCGCCGACGCGCCCCGACGCCGACATCGATTACACGTTTGCCCAGGTGCAGGTCAAGGAAGCAAAAGTCGATTACAGCGGCAACTGCGGCAACATGTCGTCCGCGATGGGGCCGTTCGCGGTTGACGAGGGCCTGCTTAAAGTCAGCGGCAAGGAAGCGCTGGTGCGCGTGCACAACACCAATACGAAAAAAATCATTCACGCGCGCTTCGCGCTCGACGACGGGCTGTCCGCGGTCGACGGCGATCTCGCGATTCCGGGTGTTTCCGGCACCGGCTCGCCGGTTAAACTGGAATTCCGCGAGCCGGGCGGCGCGACCACCGGCAAACTGCTGCCGACCGGCAATGTTGTCGATGTGCTCGACGTCCCCGGCGTTGGAAAAATCCGTGCCTCACTGGTCGATGCGGCCAATGCCTGCTGTTTTCTCAATGCGGCTGATCTCGGGCTATCAGGTATCGAAATGCCCGAAGCGCTCGATGCCTTAACTGAATTACTCGCCAAGCTCGCGAAAATTCGCATCGCCGCCTCCATCGCGATGGGCATCGGCAAAGACGCGGCGGATGCTGATAAAAAACGCGTCGTGCCGTTCGTCGGCTTCATTTCCGGGCCGCAGGATGCGCCGTCGCTCTCCGGCGAAATGATCCGCGGCGACAGCGTCGATCTGACCGGCCGCATGCTGTCCAACGGCCAGCCGCATCGCGCGTTGCCATTGACCGTATCGCTGTGCATGGCGGTGGCGGCGCGTATCGAAGGCAGTGTCGTGCACGCGGTCACCCGCGCGCCCACCGATCCGGATGCGCCCATTCGCATCGCCATGCCTTCAGGCATTCTGGTCGTCGCTGCATCGGTGCAGAAAGTAAACGGAGCATGGCACGCCGAACAAGGCGCATTTTTTCGCACGCAACGCCGCATGTTTGATGGTTTTGTTTACGTGCGTGCATCGCGCGTGCC
>JANYCE010000278.1 GCA_025360445.1 Betaproteobacteria bacterium | reverse complement strand
CCTTATGGCAAAAAAGGCGGCTTCGACATTATCGCGCAAGGCATGAGCGGCATCATGCGCATGACCGGGGAACCCAATGGCCGTCCGGCCAAGGTCGGCATCGCAATGAACGACATCGCCGCGGGCACGACCGCGCTGTATGCGATCCTCGGCTCGTATATCAAGAAACTCAAAACCGGCGAAGGTATTTACCTCGAAACGTCTTTGCTCGAAGCGGGTCTCGCATGGACGTTCTGGGAGTTCGGCGCGTACTACGGTTCCGGCGAACTGCCGCTTGCGAGCGGCACCCGCCATCGGCGTTCGACCCCGTATCAGGCATACAAGACACAAGATGGCTACGTGACGGTGGGCGGCAACAACGAAAAGCTGTGGACCAACTTCTGCACTCAGGTCCTGAATAAACCCGAACTACTGAAGGACGCGCGCTTTAATCCGCTCAAGGCGCGGCTCGCCAATATCGACCTGCTGCAGGAAGTAATCGAAAAGGTTTTCATGACCGCGCCAACCGCGCACTGGGTCGAGAAGCTCGACGCCGCGGCGGTTCCCGGCGGTCCGGTCTACACCTACGATCAGGCGCTCGCCGATCCGCATATCGCAGCGCGTGAAATGGTGACCGAAATCGATCATCCGAAAATCGGCCGCATGAAGAACATGGGTTCGCCGGTTAAAACCAGCGTTGAGTTTACGAAAACACGCTCGCCTGCGCCGTGGCTGGGCCAACATTCGGACGCAGTGCTCACGTCGCTCGGTTATCAGAATTCCGAGATCACCGCCTTGCATTCAGCCGGCGTCATCTACGACAAGTACCGCAACCGAACTTAACCCGGCGCAGGCGCTGGAGGGGCTGTTGTAGGTGCCGAACTGCCGGCGCCCTCGAACAGGCCCTGCATTCCGCACTCGGGTTTCTTCTGCACTACCTCGACCACGCCATTAAGGTCTCCGTACATGCCGCAGTAATGCATACGGTCAACGTCGCTGAAGGTGACTTTCACCTGGCCCGCCGTATATTCGACCAGCGCGTGCCCCGTGTATAGCTTGACCAGCGCTTTGCCCGTCGTGTCCGTAGCGTCCTCCCACTGCGTGGCGCCGTCGCCGCGCCGGCTGTGAATCGAACACACGCGGGTGCCGAGCCGGCTGTAAAACGCAAATTCCATCACACGACCTTTTACCGCCTGGACGATCAGGCGTACCTGCTCGTCGTTAGGGCCGGTGCGGCAGGTGAATTTTTCGAGCGGCAGCACTTTCTTCGCCGTAGTCGACGCCGGCATTGCAGACTTTTTTTTCGGAGCCTCAGCAGCGTAAGCTGCGGCCGACAATATCAGCAACATTGCGGCGAATGTTTGTATGCGCATCTGCTACCCCCCCCCGTTGCGCCTGCTTTAATGCAGACGACTGCAAGACCAAACTTCCGATTTGCGCAAGGCTCTCGAATCGCGCAGCGCATTCACTTGTTGTTCGTATGCACATCACGGTCGATCAGTTTGCGGTAATGCCAGCGTCCTTGATGACCTTGGCCCATTTGTCGAACTCGGATTTCATATAAGCGGCAAATTCGGCCGGCGTGCTGGTGCGGACCTCGAGGCCTTGCCCAAACAGCAGTTGCTTGATGTCAGGCGTTTGTATCGCGCGGATGATTTCAGCGTTCAGATAATCGATGATGGGGCGCGGCGTGCCGGCCGTCGTGACGACGCCGTACCAGTTGTCGGCCTCATAACCGGGCAACCCGGATTCGGCGAGAGTCGGCAAGTCGGGCAACACGGTCGAGCGCTTGAGGGTCGTTACCGCGAGCGCACGTATCTTCCCTGCCTTCACCTGCGGCACGGCGGTGGGCGCCGACGAAAACACGAGCTGCACCTGTCCCGCGATCAGATCGATCATCGCCGGCGCGCCGCCTTTGTACGGCACGTGCACCATGTCCGTTTTGGTCATGGACTTGAACAACTCGCCGGCCAGGTGTCCCGCGTTGCCCGCGCCCGACGACCCGTAGGTGAGCTTGCCGGGCTGCGCGCGCGCCAGCGCGATCAACTCCTGCACCGTTTTTGCCTGAACCGAAGGATTGACCACCAGCACATTGCTCGATGAGGTCGCGAACGTTATCGCTGTCAGGTCGCGCAACGGGTGGTAATTGAGCCCCTTGTAGAGATTGGTGTTGACCGCCAGCCCGCCGAGCGAACCGACCATGATGGTATGGCCGTCCTTCGGCGCGTGCGCGGTGATTTCGGAAGCAATGCTGCCGGCGGCGCCGGCGCGGTTGTCGACGATCACCTGGTAACCGAACACGGTCGCAAGCTTGGGCGAGAGAGCGCGCGCGACGATGTCGAGTCCACCGCCTGCCGAGTTGGCGGCAATGAAACGTACGGGCTTGTTTGGATAATTTGGCGGCGCTGCGCAGGCCGCATAAGCCGCGACCGTCATCGCAGTTCCACACCAGACGACCAGCGCTGGTTTAATGTTATTGCTCATGGGTGCCGCTCCTCGTTTTTTGTCTATTCGACTGCTATTCGACCACTATTCGACTGCTATTCGACTGCTATTCAACTTTAACGCCTGCATCTTTAACGACTTTTCCCCACTTCGCGATTTCCGACTTGACGAAGTCACCCCACTCCCTGGGCGTGCTGGTCTGTACTTCGACGCCGGCGGTGGCGAGCCTCTCAGCCACGTCCGGCAGCGCGAGTATGCGCACGACCTCTGCGTTCAACTTGTTGACAACGGCGGGCGGAGTTTTGCCCGTGGTGAACAAGCCCTGCCAGTCGAGCACCGCAAACCCCGGAATCCCAGCTTCAGAGATGGTCGGCACCTGCGGCTCCGCCGGCGAACGCTTGGGCGCGGTAACGGCCAGCGCGCGCAATTTACCGGCACGCACAAAGGGAATAGAAGACGGCATGCTCGCAAAGCTGCCTGAAATTTGTCCGCCTACAAGGTCGGCCATGGCCGGCCCGCCGCCTTTATACGGCACGTGCACGACGTTCACGCCTGCCAATATTCTGAATAATTCAACCGCCATATGCGGCGCACCACCAGTGCCGCTCGAGCCGAACGTGAGTTTGCCGGGCTGCGCTTTCGCAAGCGCGATCAACTCTTTCACAGAGGTCGCTGCCACGCTCGGGTGCACCACCAATAGATTCGTGACGTTGCCCGTGTAAGTAATCGGCGCGAAATCTGCGACGATGTCATAGGGCATTTTGTATAAGCTCGCGTTGATTGCCATCGGCCCGATGCTGGAAAGCAGCACACTGTAACCATCGGGGTTCGCCTTGGCGACCAGATCCGCGCCTATCATGCCGTTGGCGCCGGGACGGTTATCGACGACCACCTGCTGCCCCCACGACTCCGCCATTTTCTGCGCCACCAGACGCGCCACCAGATCGGTGCTGCCGCCCGGCGCGAAGCCAAGAATCATGCGGATCGGCCGCACCGGATAACTTTGCGCGAACGCCGCGGTGCACGCGCTCATGAGCGTGATCGCTGCAATCAGTGTGCTGAGTTTCATGCGATTGTTCCTCACTTGTCGGGTAAAATTCTGAAGGCAGGATCGAGAATTAAGAGCTACAGATTTACGGCTGTAATTCACTCAAGCCTCGCTCCTGCCTCATTATAGCAATCGATCAGCACGCTGTTCCTCACTTGGAAATCCAGACATGAAAGCATGGCGCAATCCCTATATCGTTTCGTTCGCGCAGGCGGTGGCGGGCTTCAAGAGCGGCAAGCAAACGCCGCGCGATTTTCTGGAGCACTGCATCGCCAACGTCGACCGCTTCGAGTCGCGCGTAAAGGCGTTCGTCACGCTCGACCGCAAGGCCGCGCGCAAGGCCGCCGATGAATCGACCAAGCGCTACAAAACCGGCAAGCCCCTTTCCATGGTTGACGGCTGCCCGGTCGGCATCAAGGACATCATGGCGACCAAGGACATGCCTACCCAGATGAACTCGCCCGCGTTCAGCGGCTGGCAGTCGGGCCAGGATGCGGCCTGTGTGCAGGCGCTGCGCCACGGTGGCGCGATAATTTTCGGCAAAACTGTCACTACCGAATTTGCGGTTGGCTATTCAGGACCGACGACCAACCCGTTCGACGTCAGGCGCACGCCTGGCGGGTCATCGAGCGGCACCGCCGCTGCGGTGGGCTCAGGCATGATGCCGGTTGGTCTCGGCACGCAGACCCAGGGCTCGACCTTGCGCCCGGCTTCTTACTGTGGTGCGGTTGGTTTCAAGCCGACGATAGGAGCGCTCAATATGGCGGGCATCCATCCGCTTTCGGCGACCAGCGATCACCTCGGCATCATTGGCGCTACGCTCGGCGATGTGTGGCGCGTCGCGTCGCAGATTTCGCTCGGCATCGGCAGCCCCGGCTATGGGTTCATGAACGGCGCGGGCGAGAGCTTGCCGGTCGCCGTGCAGCCGCGGAAATTAATTCGTTTATACACGCGCGGCTGGACTGAGATCGACTCGACCATCGAAAAAGCCTTCGATGAAGTGATGGAAATGTTGCTCGCGGCCGGCGTCGAAATCGTGAGCAAGGACACCGAGCCGCGCGTCGCCGCGTTCGAAGCCGCGCTTGAGCGCGACATTGACTCGGCGCTCGACATCGTAGCCTATGAAATGAAATGGCCGTTCCAGGATTACATCGCGCGCTACGGCAAGCAAATCGGCCAGCGCATTCATAGCCTGATCGAGCGCGCGGTGGAAATGTCGCCGGCAGATTATCTCGCCGTTCTGGAGAAGCGTCGCTTAATTCGCACGCAATGTCGCGAACTCGCTGCCGCGGTGGGGGCGGACGCATACGTCACGCTCGCCTCCTCCGGACCTGCTATCGAGGGATTCGAATTCAGCGGCAGCCGCACCTTCATCGTGCCGGGATCATGGCTGGGTTTTCCCGCGTTCTCGCTGCCGGTGATGCACGCGGACGGCTTGCCGTTCGGACTGCAACTGCTTGGCCTCGATCACCGGGACGCCACTCTGTGCTCGACCGCGCACTGGGTCATGCAAACGCTGGCCGGCGAGTAAGCGGCGACACATCATTTGGCGTTCATGGCCGTTGCCAGTGGCTGAACGTGCTATCGAGCAGGCTGCGTGCGACAGGCCACGCATACCCGCAGAGCACATACTTTAATTAACTGCCAACTGTCGTCGCAGCGGCGGTCGATCGCACACCGCGCGTTTCAGTCGACCCGGATTCCGGATTTCTGCACAACTTGCGTCCACTTGGCAATTTCGGCTGCGAAAAACACCCCGAAATCCAACGGCGAGCTGCCTGCGGGATCCGCGCCTTCGGCCTGCATGCGGCTCACCACGTCCGGATGCTTGAGGGCTTTATTGATCTCGGTGTTCAGCCGCTCGATGATACCCGCCGGGGTGCCGGCAGGCGCGAGCAGGCCGTACCACTGGCTCATCTCATAGTTGCGCACGCCGGCTTCAGCGACCGTCGGTACATCCGGCGCAGCGGGTGTGCGCTTTACCGTCGTAACGGCGAGCGCGCGCAACCGCCCGCTCTTGGCGTGTGGAAGCACGGAGGGCAATGTGCAGAAGCACAGCAGCACCTGGCCACCAATCAGGTCGGTGATCGCGGCGCCGGTACCCTTATAAGGCACATGCACCATCGAAACCTGAGTAATCGAGCGGAAGAGCTCGGTCGCAAGATGTGCAGAACCGCCGATACCGCCGGAAGCGTACGAAAGCCCGTCGGGCCGTGACCTGGCAAGAGCGACGAGTTGCGGGATGGATTTCACGGGCAATGACGGATGGACGACGACGAGCAATGGCGTCTCAGCGAGCTTGCTGACCGGTGCGAACGCGCTTGCCATGTCGAACGACAGCTTTGCGTACATCGCCGGCGCGAAAGCATAATTGCCAGGGGCCAGGAGCAGCGTGTATCCGTCGGGGGGCGCCTTGGCTGCAAGCTCCGCGGCGATGATGCCATTGGCGCCCGGCCGATTGTCGGCGATGATTTGCTGGCCGAGCGCTTCCGTGAGTCGTGGAGCGAGCGCGCGCGCGACGATGTCGGCGCCGCCGCCCGCGGCGAAGCCGATCAGCATACGGACGGGCTTGGCTGGAAAATTTTGGGCCACGGCCACTGCCGTCGTGAGCAGCAGGATGATGGAACTGCGTGCTGCGATGCGGGTATACATGATTCCTGACATTAAGATTAAATCGCTTGGTGAGCAATTACGGGAAGGCCAAGGTACAAATTGTGCGACTCCGACTTAACTATCGCACACGCCGCCGGGCGCGTACCAGTAAGTTCTGACCAGCTCGCCTGCGTATTGGTTATTGATCGGTGACGTCCCGCTCAGTCGCTCCTCGCCAGGAGCTTGAACGCGTCGAATTCCCCAGCCGGCACTGTAACGTTCTCATGTCCGACCACGGTTACGTCCACGGCCAGAATTAGCCGCCCTACTCCGGCTGGATCCCCGCGTCCTTGATCTTCCTGCCCCATGCGGTCAGCTGCTGTTTTACGAAGCGGTCGAGCTCGGCCGGCGTGCTGGCACCGGGCGCGAGACCAATGTCGGCGAGACGCTGATTGATGGTTGGTTTGTTAATTGTTTTTACGATTTCGGTATTCAGTCGATTGATGACAGCCTTAGGCGTTCCTGCCGGAGCGAACATGCCTGCCCACGGCACGGTGTCGAAGCCGGGCACCGTTTCGCCGACCGCCGGCAAATCAGGCATCACCTCCCAACGCTTGTCGGACATCACCGCGAGCGAGCGCAAACGGCCGGACTTCACGTGACCCTGGCTCGAGGCGGCGTCGACAAACATGAATTGAACCTGACCGGATATCAAATCCGTCATGGCAGGGGGCGTGCTTTTATAGGGGACGGCCAGCGCATCGAGCTTGGCAGCGCTGACAAAGTAAGCGCCGTTAACCTGGCCGGTGCTGTTGCCGAATGCGTATGAGGTTTTACCGACGTTCGATTTGACATGGGCGATCAACTCGGGAACGCTTTTGATGCCCGTGTTCGGATTGACGACCAGAATGAATACGTAATAAATCATGCGCGCGACCGGATCGAAATCCTTGACCGGATCGTAATTTAATTTCTTGAACAAAAACGGGTTGGCGGAATGCGGCGTATTAGTCGACAAGAGCAGTGTGTAGCCGTCGGGATTTGCTTTTGCTACCAATTCCGCCGCGATCTGGCCCGAGGCGCCAGCCCGGTTGTCGATTACGAAATTAGCCCCCATCGCAGCGCGCAGGTCATCGGTCACGATGCGCGCGAGGATATCGGTACCGCTGCCGGCCGCGAACGGCACAATCACTCGAATGGGCTTCTCGGGAAAAGTCTGGGCGGCGGCGATTTCGCTGGCGCTCAGCGACAACAAAACAAAGTGCAGACAATTTTTTACGCGATGCATAATCCCCCCCCGGGTCTTCATCAAAATTCGTAAAGCCGCGCCGCGTTGTCAACGAGAATTTTTTTGCGAATGGCGGCGTCGGGCGCCCACGTCGGCAACAGATTAAGCACGAGGCCATCATCGACATTCCACAACAGCGTGACTTTCTCGGTGCTGCCATTCACTGAATTCGGGTGCGGCCAGTTGGTGCCCCATAAACAGCGATCAGCGTTGGCGGCAATTAACATCTGGGCCAACGGTTTAAAAAGCGCGTAGTCCCTGCGCGGGCCGGCGGTGATCGAAATCTTCACATAAGCCTTGCCTGACTTCACCAGGTCGACGAGATCGGAAAACCCGGGCTGCTGCGCGCCGAGTTCTTCATTGGCATTGCCATAGTGGTCGAATACCAGGGGCACGGGTGATGCCGCCAGCGTGTCGCGCATCGCCGCAATGACCGGCAGAGTCGTATTCAGTTGCACATGCCATTTGCGGCTCTTGACGCGTTCGGCCGCGGCTATGAACCGCTCCCGTGCAACGTTGGGATCGTTAACACCCGCGGTGGAAAGATTGAGGCGAATGCCTTTGAAGCCGAGGCGCGCAAGCCGGTCGAGTTCGGCATCCGTCGTCTTGTCGTCGATTACCGCGACGCCGCGCGCGTCCTTGCCCCTCGCCTGCATGCCCAAAATCGTCGCCGAATTATCCGGGCCATAAACGCTCGGCGTGACGATTACCACGCGCTGAATATGCAGTGCTTTATGCAGCGCCGACATTTCTTCCGGGACCGCCATTTCCGGCGTATACGTGCGGCCGGGGAACCATGGAAATTTTGCCGGATCGCCATGAATATGCGTGTGGCAATCGCACGCGCCAGCCGGCACGTCGAAATTTACCGGCGTCGTCGGCTGCGATGCTTTGGCAATGCTGAAGCGGCTATGCAGTAACGTGCCGGCCGCCGCTGCGGTCAGTATAAATTCGCGTCTCGAGATCATCATTACCCTCCTCCGGTTGGATGCATGTCGTGCATGCTTCGCACATACGTTACGCGCCGTCGATTCACAACGCAAATGCCAACGGTGCGTTCGCACAAGGTCCGGCGCGGCTCACCTGCAGTTCACTCACCTATTGACGCGTCGCCAGCTCGTGCAGTTGCTTCGCCAATTCCGGCGGTATCTCGATGCCGTCTTTGACGGCGCGCGCGGTATTTTCGACGCGCCGCGCGCCGGGCAGACGCACTTCCTCATCTTCGAGCATCGCTTCAATCAGCGTTTCAACCCGTTCAAGATAACGCTCGCGGCCTGCCATCCCCGCCGGATCGATCACCAGAAATGCCTGGCCGAGATTCATCGGCTTGCCGTCATCGACGAGCATTGGCTCGACTTCGTGCGACAGCGCAGCGCCCATCAATGCGCAGCACAAAATTTCAACTGCGAGCGCGACCATCGTGCCTTTGAGGCCGCCTACCGCGTGCAGACTGCCGCCGAGAAGAATCTTATGCGGATCAGTCGTTGGATTGCCATCCTTGTCCATGCCCCAGCCTTCGGGTAACGGCTTGCCCGCGTTCGCATAAAGCAGGATTTGGCCGCGTGTAACTTGCGTGAGGGACATGTCGATGACAAGCGGTGCGCCGCGCTCACGCGGAAAAATCGCAGCCACCGGGTTCGTGCCCAGCAGCGGGCGCTTGCCACCCCATGCCATGATGGCGGCCGGCGCGTTGCTAAACGCGAGGCCTGCCATACCGCGCGCAGCGACTGATTCGAGCAAGATTCCGAGCGCGCCGCAATGATGGCTTTTGGTAACGCCCGCAAAGCCAATGCCATGCTTGCCCGCGCGTTTCATGGCTTCTTCAAGCGCGAGTTCAGCGGGCTCAAACCCCAGGCCATAGCCTGCATCGATGAGGCACGAAGCCGCCTTTTCATTCACGATGCGCGGCACTGCGTCGCCGCGGGCGCGACCCGACTTTAAATGCTCGCAATACGTCGGCACGCGTACCACGCCGTGCGTAGCCAGTCCTTGCGCATCGGCGGCGACGAGATATTTCGCGGTGATGCGCGCCGCGGAGTCCGCGGCACCGCTTGCCTGCAGCGCGCCGGCGGCAAGTGCGGCGAGCGCTTCTATCGATAAATTCGGCATCGCGGGATGTCCTCAATCGACCTTGACCGAAGCGTCTTTAACGACCTTCGACCACTTGGGAATTTCCTTGCGTACGAACGCGGCGAATTCTTCGGGCGTATCGGCGACGATCTCACCGCCTTCGCCCGCAAATCGCTCTTTTACATCGGTCTGTTTCAGCACACGCACGACGTCAGTGTGGATTTTTGTGACGAGGTCCTTCGGCACGCCGGCCGGCACAAAAACGCCATACCAATTCACCGCCTCATAACCGGCAACACCGCTCTCGGCAATAGTTGGCACATTGGGTAAAGGTGCCAACCGCTTGCCAGTGGTGACGCCGAGCGCCTTTAATTTACCCGCGTTAATTAGCGGCAGCGCGGGCGGCATGCTGCTTGCGTACAACACAATCTGCCCGCCGATCAATTCGGTGATCGCAAGCGTCGCGCCCTTGTACGGAATGTGCAGCATCTTGATGCTGGCCATCGTCTTCAAGAGTTCCATCGAGAGATGGCCGATAGTGCCGTTGCCCGGCGAACCGAATGTGATCGCGTCGGGCTTGCTGCGCGCATAAGCGATCAACTCACGCGCGTTCCTGGCAGGAAATGACGGATGCGATACGATCACGAGCGGCGCCGCGATTACGTTTGTAATCGGCTGCAAATCCTTGAGCGGATCGTAAGCGAGCTTTGCATACAGTGCGGGCGCGACTGCGACGTTCGACGCCTGACCCAGCACTATCGTATAACCATCGGGCGGCAACTTGGCGGCAATCCCAAGTCCGAGCGTGCCCCCGCCGCCGGGACGGTTATCGGCAACCACTTGCACACCCCAAATTTCTGCGAGCTTGGCAGCGATCGTGCGTGAAATAAGATCGGTGCCGCCGCCGGGCGGAAATGGCACGACCCAGCGCACCGGCTTGTTGGGGTAGGCATCAGCC
>JANYCE010000258.1 GCA_025360445.1 Betaproteobacteria bacterium | reverse complement strand
CCACCGCACCGCGGCCGGCTGAATTGTTCCTGCCTTCGCCATTTCGATCAGCTCGCGCTTCAATATCTTGCCGCTCGCCGTCTGCGGAAACGCGTCCAAGCAAATAAAATATTCGGGCATGTCGTACTTCGACAAGCCATGCTCCCCGAGATGGTCGAGCATCTGCGCACCGTCGAGCCGAATACCATCGCGCACAATAATTGCGAGGCACACCCGCTCGCCAAGGCGCTCGTCCGCAATCGGGAACGCTGCCGCCTTCAATACCGCCGGGTGTTTGACGGTAAGATTTTCGATCTGCGCGGGATAGATGTTGTGCCCGCCGCGAATGATCAAATCTTTTTTGCGGCCGACGATTTTCAGATTGCCTTTTGCATCGACACGTCCAAGGTCTCCACTTAAGAACCAGCCGCTCGCATTGAACGAATTCTCGGTCGCGCTCTGGTTGTTGAAATAGCCGAGCGTCAGCAGACCGCCGCGTGTGCCGATTTCGCCGAGTTCGCCGGGCTGCGCTTCGACGTCCGGATTCTCCTGATCCCACAGCCGCGTTTCATATCCATGGCACGCGCGCCCGCAGGTTCCAGTGATTACTTCGACGTCGTCGTCGGGCAGCGTGTACTGATGCGAGCCATTCTCGGTCATGCCGTAAATGTTCTGCGGCTTGATACCCATATCGAGAAACGAGCGCGCAATCTGCGGCGGAATGATCGAACCCGCCATGTAAAAAATGCTGACCTTGCCGAGCTTCTGCAGGCCCCGCTGCTTCATATCCGCGAGGATGTCCATCGCATGCGTCGGCACGCCCATCACGTACGTCGCGCCGGTCTCGACGATCCAGTCGAGCGGCGTCATGCCGGGCTTCACATCGTTGACCACGACTTCACAACCGGCGACCAAACTCTGCTCGATGGCGACTGTGCCGATGTGATGCGACAGCGGACTATGACTGAACAGAATTGTTTCGTGGTCGTGATGCCAATCCTTGACCATCGCGCGCCCGTTGGCGAGCAGCGTGTTGTCGGAGTGCAGCACGCCTTTCGGCACGCCGGTGGTGCCCGAGGTAAACGCGAGGTAGACAATTTTGTCCGGATTTGAATCAGCTTCCGGCAGCGCGCCGGGTGCAGAGCCTCGCGCGGGAAACTTCGAACACGGCGTTGGGCCTGTCGGGTCGATGTCTTGCAGCGGCAGGCGGTATACACGCTTCATCGCCGGCAATGCCGCGGCGGCGGCGAAGACGTCGACACGATCGGCATCGGCGCCGTAATCGGGCTGTGCGAACAACACCGCCGTCTGAATGCGGTCGAGCAGCTGTACGATGTCGCCGACGGTGTAGTTCTGATGCAACGAGGGATTGCATACGTAGCCGTTGCGTGAACACGCGAGAAAAATGACCACGGCTTCGACGCGATTTGGCAACCAGACCGATACCCGCTGCCCGCGCTTCAAACCCGCAGCGTGGAGCTCGGCAGCCAGCGCATCGACCCATAGCGCCAACTCCGCCCACGTAACTCGCCGCCGGCTGTCACGCACGGCGTACGCCTGCGGACGCACGCGTGCATGCGAGCGCAGCAGCGAATACAGAGTATCGGCGCACCACACGCCTTGCGCGTAATAGTCGCGCGCGGTTTGCGGATCATGCAGTGTGAGAATTGTATTCATACCAGATCAAATTCCTGAACTGCCAAAGACGCCAAGGTCGCAAAGGTCGCAAAGGAAAACTGAAAAACAAGATGCCGGTGTTTTCCGAATCATCTCAACGACGATCTCATGCAAAATTGACCGCGTAATTCGATCTTGCCTTCCTTCGCGTTCCTCGCGTCCCTTGCGGTTCAATACTGTTTAGTGCCCGAACTTATCCGTATCCGGCTTGCGCTTTTCCCGGAACGACGCGCCGAGTTCCTTCGACTCATCGGTGTCGAGGTAAAGCCGCAGCAGCAGGTCGTGCGAAATGCGGCCGAGGCCGCCGACGCCGCCGTGGCGCGCGGTGAACGCGGCCTTTAATGAAGCCAATGCAAATGCGCCGCGCTCTGAAATCGCGAGCGCCATCTTGCGCGTCTCTTCGATCAGCTGGTCGTCTGGCACGACCTTGTTTATGAGGCCGATGTCGAGCGCTTCGCGCGCCGTGAGTTTCGGATTGGCGAACCACATTTCTTTCGCCTTTTTCTTGCCGACGAGATCTTCGAGATACCACGTGCCGTAGCCCGCGTCGAAACTGCCCATCATCGGTCCGACCTGGCGGAAGGTCGCGCTCTCTTTGGCAATCGTGATGTCGCACAT
>JANYCE010000252.1 GCA_025360445.1 Betaproteobacteria bacterium | reverse complement strand
GCGTTCCGCGCACGCGCAGACCGAGCAGGACCAGCCGCAGCAGACGCAGGCCGGTGCGGATGGCGAGAAAAAGGAGAGCGAAGACGGCGATCCGGGTGAAAACGAGGAAGAGCAAAACGCGGAGACCGGCGGCGACCAAAGCGGCGAGCTTGAAAAAATGGTTGCCAGCGACGGCAAGAATACGGGCTCGAGCAAAATGTCGCTGCAGCGTACACCGACGCAGGAGCAGGGCGGCCAATCGAGCGACAAGGGCAAACCCTATCCCGAGTGGGATTACCGCGAGGGCCGCTATAAACGCAACTGGAGCTGGGTGCAGGAAAAACCGCTCGCCGAATCGAATTTGGCCGAGGCAACGCGCCTGATGAATCAATACGCGCTTGCGTTAAAGCGATTAAAGAAAGCGATTCAGTCGCAGAAGCCGACCCGGCTCGCGCCCAGGGTGCGTCAGTTCGATGGCGACGATATCGATCTCAACGCGGTCGTCAGTTATGTGTCGGAACAGCGCGCCGGCATGTCTCCGCAACCGGCAATTTACCGCCGGCGTGAGATCAAACAGCGCGACGTGTCGGTGACGTTACTCGCCGATATGTCGACTTCGATCATGCAGCATTTGCCGGAGGGCGGCGGGCGTCTCGTCGACCGGGTGCGCGCGGGTGTGCTCTTGTTTGCGGAAAGCATGGAAGAAGTCGGCGACGCTTATTCGATTGCCGGTTTCTGCTCCAAGTATCGCGACAACGTAAGCTACTTCACGATCAAAGACTTCGACGAGCCCCTGACGATGCACATCCGAAGCGTAATCGGCGGCATATCGGGGCGCCTCGCCACGCGCATGGGTGCTGCAATCCGTCATGCAACCGCGCGTTTCCACGGCGTGGAAAGCAGGCGGCGGTTGTTGTTGATTTTGTCCGATGGTCGCCCGGAAGATTACGACGACGGCGGCGACCGGCGCTATCTGCACGAAGACACGCGCATGGCCGTCAAAGAAGCGATGGCCGCCGGCGTGCACCCGTACTGCATCACTGTCGACACCATGGCCAATCAATATCTGCCGCAGATTTTCGGCCGCGGCCATTACCTCGTGCTCGATCACATCAACAGCCTGCCCAACAAGCTGCCGGAAATTTATCTGCGTCTTCGGCGGTAGGCTTGTTTTCGGACAGTGGCAGTTTTATGGCCCGTTGAAACGTAAACCGCTTGCGCCTGTCCGCTGGATCTGAAGTTAGCCCTTCAACTTCATTTGTAATGGGTCCACATACGAAGTCAACGGTTAGCGCGCGCGGTGCTCAATGAAAAAGTCATGACCGCTTTCGCCTGTCCGTTGCAGCTAGGGTTATACGTTGCGATTTATCGGAAAGACGACCTGTTACATACTTGTGCAGGACGCTGGCAATCAGCGTTTGATATGGGACTCCCTCCTCAAGTGCTTTTACCTGTATATCTCCAAGATCAATGGAAGACAATCGAATATTCACCCGGCGATCTTTGATTGCAGTGGCTCTTGCCGCAGCCTTTAGCTTTTCGAGCTCGCTCTTCGTGGCAACAGATTTAAGTTTTCCTTTTTCGTAGGCGTCCAATACTTCTCGTTCGTAGGCATCAAGTTTCGCCATCTGATTCACCTTTTCCTATTTTTTCCCTCGTCGCCTTTCAGCTGGGAATCACGGTCTTCAGGAAGTAATAATCGTCTTCCATGGCCTGTTAGTCATCATTCCTTACCCGGTACGCGACCAGGAAACTCATAGATGAATTTCAGCAACATCTCGGAGAATGAAATGAGTTCTGTCGCATCGTCTGGACTTATCAACTTGATTTCGTGATTTACTTCGTTCCCTTTCTTCCGAATGTGGTCAACCCACGCCTTACCATTCGGGGGAACATAGCCGTTGTTGGCGAGGAACTCGACATAGCCAATAAAACTTTCCCCGGCTTTAGCGCCCTGTTCAACGGCAATATGCATAAGGAACTTCCGCGCCGCCAGCACCGAGGCAGTGGGTTGCGCGGCACCCGTCGTGCCTCGCCGCGAAGCAAACCATCGTGCTCGGTTCGCGTTTTCGCGACGGAACAGTTCGGGAATTGCATCTGCGTGCTGCGCAAAAGCGCGGTGTATCCGTTTTGCAGGCGTCAGGTCGTTAGCGCGTCGCGCGGATCGGTAATTCTGCCGGCCACGGCCGACGCGGCCACGGTGGCCGGACTTCCGAGATAAAGCTGCGCATCTTTGGCGCCGAAGCGTCCTGCGTTGTTGTTGGCCGCCGTAGAAATCGAAACTTCGCCGGTGTGAAGCGGGCCGACTACCGCGTCGTTGCAGGGCCCGCAACCCGCCGGCAACAAGATCGCCCCGGCTTCGATGAAGATATTCAACAGACCGTCGGCGGCGAGCCGTTTCGTCGATTGCTCGGAGCCGGGTGCGATGAACAGGCGCACGCCAGGCGCAATGTGTTTGTCTCTTAGAATGTTGGCGGCAATCGCGAAGTCTTCATACATGCCGGAGCCGCACGAGCCGATGAATGCGTGATCGACTGTCTGCCCGGCGATTTCGTCGATGTCGACCGCGCGGTGAACGCCGCCGGGCAACGCGATCTGCGGCTTGAGTTCGCCGATGTTTAGAGTCGCTTCGCTTTCATAGTGTGCGTCGGCGTCCGGATAAACAGGTGTGAACGAACGCTGAGCACGCTCGCGCGCGAAGGCGAGGATGTGTTCGGAGGGTGGAAAAAATACGCCATAGGCACGCATCTCGGTGGGCGAACTACATAAAGCCGTGCGAGTGGCCAGGTCAAACTGATCGAGATCGCCCGCGTACTCAAGCACCCGGTAATCAAGATCGAAATCGAGCCCGCCGTCGTGCAGCAGTCGCGCAATGTGCAGGCCAAGATCGCGGCCGTAAACGCCGCGCGCGAGCTGCCCTTTGAGCGTCAGCCGCACCGTCTTTGGAACGGTCACCCAGTTCGTGCCGGTCGCGAGCACGCGGCTGATTTCCATGCCCATGCGAAAGCCGAACGCGCCGATCGCGCCTGCATTAGTCGCGTGACGGTCGTTGTCGAAGTAAAACATGCCCGGCAGCAGCAGGCCCGTTTCCATCGGGAATATATGGCCGTGGCCGCCGCGGCCGACGTCGAAAAAGGTTTTGACCCCCCAGGCTTTGGCGGCGCTCCGGTTAAAAGCGCCCATTTCAGCGGCGCGTGCGCTGCCGTAAATCACTTCGTGGTCGGTCACCATGATGACTTTGTCCGGTGTTGCAAGGCGGTCGATGCCGATCGCGTCGAGTTCGCGCTTGGCGCCGCGCACCACGCCGTCGTGCACCATGATGAAGTCGGGATCGGGCTGCACGACATCGCCGGCCGCAACAGCGCTGCGCGAGCTCGCGCGGGCGAGGACTTTTTCGACTGCCGTGTAACCCATAAACTTTATATAACCTTCACTTAAGGTGCGTAACTCGGTGGGAGGCACCGTAAAAGTGTGCCGGAGAATAAGCGATAGTTTACGGCGTGCCGAGGGTAGCCAGCACGTTTATGAGTGTCAAGCCGATGGACACTGCTGAAGCAAACCGGCAAACTCTTTTGCCATCGGGTCTCGACGTTTTTGTTGGAGTTGATCAATGCGCGGTATGCGATTTTCCACTCTTGCATTGTTTGCCGCACTGTTTGCCGCATTGGTTAGCGCGCCAGGCGGCGTGATTGCGGGTGACACTGACTTCACTCAACTCGCTCAATCGCTCTATGTTCATTGTGCGTTTTATTTATACGCGCAGGTCCGGTTCACACGAGGTCACTGTGATTCAGACTGACAAGGCCATCCACTTTATAGAGAACGTAGCGGGCATGTACTTAGCGGCGCGCGTTGATGGGATGAAAACCCTGGCCGGTCTATTCGGCCGCGCTCATTCGGCGTTGAAGTTGTTCCGAACCTGATTGATACGCATACGGCGCTCAAAAGAGGTCCGATTATTTAGCCCGACCTGCGGTCAACCGCGCACGATAAGCGGCGACTGGCGTGCGACGTAGTTGCCTTAAAATTTGCGGCTGTGGCCGGACAGGGAGTGATGATGTTAAAAAAATTGATTGTGAGTTTTGCGTTAATGAGCTGCGGCGCGGCGCTTGCCGATGAAGCCAGCGTGCGCAAACTCGTGGAGGCCAAGCTCGGCAACAAAGTGCAAAGCGTGAGCAAAACATCCTACGGCGGACTTTACGAAGTCTATGTCGACAAGACTTTGCACTACACCGATGAAAAGGTCAGCTACCTGCTTTATGGCGTGCTGATCGACACCAAGACCAACCGCAATATGACCGAGCAGAGCGTGCGCAAGCTGACGGCTGTCAATGTCGCACAGTTGCCGCCGCTCACCATGGCCATCAAGCGCGTCAAAGGCGACGGCAAGCGCGAATTGCGCGTGTTCCTCGATCCGATGTGCCCGCACTGCAAAAAGCTGGAAGCAGAGCTCGAGCGCGTTAACAATCTTACGTTGTACGTGTACCCGTTCCTTCTCGAAGCAAAGTTCCCGGGTTCGACCGCAATTGCGAAATCGATCTGGTGCTCAGCCGACAAAGCGAAGGCATGGGAGGATTGGATGCTGCGCGCGCTGCGCCCGTCCGGACGTACCGATTGCAGCAACCCATTCGAGCAGATCGACACGATCGCGGCCAAGCTTAATATCGACGCAACACCTACGATGGTGTTCGCCGATGGCGGCATCATCAAACAGTACGCCGGCGCCGAGACGGTAGAGCGTTTTTTGAACGAGACGCCCGTCGTGGCCGCAAACAACCCACGGCCATCGCCGGCGTCGCGTTAAACCAGCGCGGGTGGCGCGAGGGCGCTGCGGCACTCCGCGATTTTGTCCATCAGATAGTGAAGGGCAAAATCGATTTCCTCATCGGTGTTGAAACGTCCGACGGTGATCCGAATCGAGTTGCCGGCGAGTTGCGGCTCGTTGCCGAGCGCCTGCAGCACATGTGACACGCTGCCCCCCGCCGACGAACAGGCGGAAGTCGAGGACACTGCGATGTCGGTCAGCGACGCGATCATCTGGTCGCAATTCGGTAGTTTCAGGCTGAAGTTAAGATTGTTAACGATGCGGCTCGTCATGTCGCCGTTGATCTGCACTTCGTCGAGCGCCGCAAGTCCCACGTAAAGCTTGTCACGCAGCGCGCGTAGCCGCGGCAGTTCGGTCGCCATCTCGACGCCGGCGATCTCCAGGCATTCACCCATGCCGACGATCTGGTGGGTCGCGAGGGTGCCCGAGCGCATGCCACGCTCGTGTCCGCCGCCGTGCATCTGTGGTTCAAGCCGCACGCTGCAGTCCCTCGATACGTAAAGTGCGCCGATGCCCTTCGGTCCGTATGTTTTATGCGCGGTCAGCGACATCAAATCGACTTTTAATTGCTTCATATCGATTGCGACCTTGCCGGTCGCCTGCGCCGCGTCGACGTGAAAGACTACGCCGCGTTCACGGCAAATTTCGCCCACGGCCGCGATGTCCTGAATCACGCCAATTTCATTGTTGACGAGCATGATCGAAACGAGGGTGGTATCGGGCCTGATGGCGGCTT
>JANYCE010000299.1 GCA_025360445.1 Betaproteobacteria bacterium | reverse complement strand
GACGCCGATTCGTATTTTTATGATCTCGTTCGGCGCCAACCAACGCTCGCCGCGCAGTGCGACGAGCTGCTGCACGGCCGCCTGTATCCAGCTGCAGCACGGGTACACTTTCACGTAAACATTTTCGGTCGCCCAGCGTTTGCCAAGTCCATCGACCAGCGCACGCGGCTCGATGCTACTGCCACCGTAAACTTCGAGCAGCCCGAAGCGGCCGTCAATCGCTGAGGGCGGCGCCGAAAAATCGCGCGCGGCCAACTGCGCCATGCGCACGCCGGACTCCGCCGCGCGTCCCGCATGCATGCGTTTCATCATGCCTCCTCCAGTGCCCGCCGCAAAGCTCTTGATACCTGATGCCGTCGAACACGCGAGCGCCGCTGCACCGAGCAATCTTTCCGCGGATAAATTCATCACCACGCCCGCCGCAACTGCCGCGCCGACCGGCCCGACCAACGCGGTCTTGTGAAAGCCGCGGTGCGCGGGCTCGAGTCCCATCGCCAGCCCGATGCGGTTCATCGCTTCATACCCCGCGATGATGCCGAGCAAGAGACGCGTACCGCTCGCATCGATGCTATCGGCCGTTGCGAGCGCGGCCGGAATAATGATTGCCCCCGGATGCACGATCGGTTCATCGAGCAGATCGTCGAGTTCGAAACCGTGTGCTGCCGTGCCATTGCATAGCGCGGCGGCCGGCGCGGCGAGCATTTGCGTCCGGCCGACGACGGTACTGCTGTCACGCACGCCGTCCGCTGACATTTCTTCCGTCATGATGTGCGCCCATTGCTGCTTTGAACCGAACAGCGCGCAACCGAGCGCATCGAGCAAACACCATTTGGCAATGTCGCTGACCGCCGCAGGCACCGCGTTGATTTCGAGGCGCTGCAGAAAATCAATCAGTTCGCGCGCGAGCAATGGGGACGGCAGCACCTCCGCTTGCATGGCGTGCATCACGCTAATCGAACGCGGCGTTGCCGAGCAGGGCTTCGCGAAAGCGGTTCTTGATGTGGGCGCCGTCACGCAGCCGGATCGCCATCGGGTAGCGCGTGTGGTTAACCTTGATTGCGACGAATGCAGAACCCGCCGGCGCGTAAAGTTGCGGCACCCATGTTTTGAGCTGCGCGTCCGTTGTTATCGTCGCGCTACGCGGGAACTGCGCGGCCTTCGCCATCGCCGCCAGGTCGACGCCGCGCGCGGTATGCGTGGGCTGCATGCCGGTTTCGCTGTAGAGCTCGTTGTCGATCACGATGATCGACAAATTGCGCGGACCCTGAGTGCCGATTGTTGCCAGCGCACCGAGGCCCATCAGCATTTCGCCATCGCCGGTAATCACGAGCACCTGACGTTTGGGTTGCGCGAGTGCCAAGCCCAACCCCATCATGGCGGCGGCGCCCATACCGCCCCACAAGTAAAAGTTATGCGCATGATCGCCGGCAGCGCCCACGTCATAGCACGACGAGCCGAGACCGGTGACCACCAGCGCGTCGCCGCGCTTTTCGAGAATTCTGTTGATGACCGCGCGGCGGTCGAGCGTCGCTTTAATTTTTATGGTGGCCATGATTATTTACTCCAGTCCTTGAAGCCGATGATGCGCTGCGAAATCAGCAGCGCCACGGGGCGGCTTGTATTGAATGTGAGTTGAGCCGCGGCAAAAACATGCTCGCGGACTTCTTCAGCGCGATCGACCCGCTGCACGACGACGCCTGCGTGCTGCAGCGCCGGCGGCGTGCCCTGTCCCATCGCGAGCTGCCACGGATTAAATTCGCCCCACTCGCCGCGCATCGTCACCAGCATCAAAAGCGGGAAGCGGCATTCGTTCATGATGGAAAGCAGATTAATACAATTGCCCACGCCCGATGACTGCAGCAGCATCACGCCGCGCTCGCCGCCAAGCCAAGCGCCGGCCAGCATCGCAACACCCTCTTCTTCGGTCGTGAGCGAGATGACTTTCATGCGCTTGTCGGCGTTGCAACTGTTGATCAGCTGGGTATGTCCCGCATCCGGTACGTAGGCTACCTGCTTGATGCCGACCTGCTTAAGCACTTCGTATATATCGTTCGGCCAGGTTGCCGGTTTTTTCTGCGGTTTCAAATACGCGCTCCCTTTAACTGCTTTAAAAATATTTAATCGCTGACCCCACCCACTCCCTTGCGCAAGCGGGGGAAGGACAGGATGGGGCTAGCGCCTTATTTACTCCAATTTTATATTCGCCATCTTGATCACTTCATCCCACTTCGCGAGATCCTTTTTGATGGTCTGCGCGAATTCCGCGGGCGACGTGCCGGCCATCTGCGTGCCGGTGGGCTCGAAGCGGCTGCGGAATTCCGGCTGAAACAGCGCCTTGCGGGTTTCACGATAAAGCTTATCGACGACACGCGGATTGGTTTTCGCTGGGGCCAGCATGCCGTACCACAAATCGGTTTCGAATCCGGCGAGTCCCGGCGCCTCAGCGACGGCGGGTACATTCGGCAATGCGGGCGAGCGTTGCAATCCGCTGACTGCGAGCGCGCGCACGCGATTGGATTCGATCAGCGGTGTTGCCGTCAGGATGCTCACGAACATGAACTGCACCTCGCCGGATAGCAGCGCCACCAGTGCGGGCGCCGCGCCTTTGTAAGGCACGTGAGTCATGTCGATGCGCGCCGCGGCCTTCATCATCTCGCCGCCGAGATGCGCGCCGCCACCGCCGCCGGACGAACCGTAGTTAAGTGCGCCCGGTTTCGACTTGGCCAGCGCAATTAATTCAGGCACTGATTTCACCGCCAGGCCAGGATGCACGAGCAACACAAATGGCAAGGTTGCAACCTGGCTCACCGGCGCTAAATCGCGGACCGGGTCATAGGGCAATCTGGACAGGTGCGGATTGATGACGATGGTCGCGTTCGTGGTTAGCAATATCGTATAGCCGTCGGCCGGCGCTTTAGCGACAGTATCGGCGCCGATGTTGCCGTTGCCGCCTGCGCGGTTGTCAACGATGACCGGTTGGCCCCACGCTTCAGTGAATTTCGCCGCGATCGCGCGCGCGAAGATATCGGTGCCGCCGCCGGGCGCGAATGTGACGATGAACCTGATGGGCTTGTCAGGATAAGGAATGCTATCCGCAGCAGTGCACACGCCGGCGCCGGCCAGCATCACCGTTGCCAATAGCGGAACCCGGGCGTGTTTTGTCATTGCGTGCCCCTCCTGAGGCGCGACTGCGGGCGGATGGTTTAATATGCCCGTTCGCGATTTATTGAATGCAGAATCAGTGCGCCGGCGCAATTGATCAGCTCGTTTCGCGACGGCGATAACGATGATAACAAAAGCGCGGAGCGATTGCCGCTGAGGCACGTCTAGTCGGCACTTAAGTGCAGAGGAGCTTTAACAATGTACGTGTCAAACGTTCCGCCCAATGCGGAATTCGATTTCATCATAGTGGGCTCAGGTTCGGCGGGTTGCGCCGTCGCCAACCGGCTCACGGCGGACGGCCGTCACAGTGTGCTGCTGATCGAAGCCGGCGGCCGCGACAGCAATTACAACATTCACATTCCATTGATGGTCGCGAATGTGTTGAACGATACGCGCTGGACCTGGCCCTATATGACCGAGCCGCAAACACATCTCAACGGTCAAAAACAAAAGTGGGCGCGCGGCCGCGTAATTGGCGGCTCGAGTTCGGTGAACGGCAACCTGTTCGTGCGCGGCGATCCACTCGAATATGACCACTGGCGCGATCAGGGCTGTCGCGGCTGGGGCTATTCGGATCTGCTACCGATTTTCAAGCGACTCGAAGATTTTCCGGACGGTGATCCGGCGGTGCGCGGGCGCGGCGGGCCTATTCATTGCACAAGCCTCGAAAACTTCGACCCGCTGTCGAATGCGTTCGTCGACGCCTGCGAAGAAGCGGGGTTCAAACGCCTTAAGGATTACAACGACGGCAGTTACGAAGGCGCTTTCCAGCTCCAATATTCGACACGCAACGGTCTACGCAACAGCTCGGCCGCAGGTTATTTAAAGCCCGCAATAAATCGATCCAATCTCACGGTGTTGCCGAATGCCACGGTCACGCGCGTGCTGCTCGATGGCAGGCGCGCGACCGGCGTCAAATACCGGATGGCCGATGCGACGCTGCGCGAAGTGCGCGCGCGGCGCGAGGTAGTCTTGTCGGCCGGCCCGCTCGCCTCACCGCAGCTGCTCGAATTGTCGGGCATCGGGAACAGCGACATTTTGCAGCGGCACGGCGTGAATGTTGTGCATCATTTGCCCGGTGTCGGGGAGAATCTGCGCGATCATCCGAATACCCGGCTCACGTTCGAGTGCTCGCAGCCAATCACGATCAACGACGTGCTGCAAAGTCCGTGGCTAAAATTTAAAGAAGGCTTGCGCTTCATGTTCAAGCGCGAAGGCCTGCTCACAATCTGCTCCGCTACGGCACAGATGAATTTCCGCAGCCAACCCGATTTGAAGCAGCCCGATCTTGTGCTGCGCCTGCTGCCGCTGTCGGGCAAGGACCGCTATGCACGCACGCCCGGCTATGGCATGGACCAGTTTCCGGGTTTCACATTTGGGGTGACGGTGCTGCAGCCGCGCTCGCGTGGCGCAGTGCATCTGCAGTCGAAAGATCCGCTGCAGCAGGCGAGCATGGATCCGCGTTACCTTTCGCACGAAGCCGATGCGCAACTGTTTCTCGACGGCGTGCGGCTCGCGCGCAAAATTTCACGGATGCCGGCGTTGCAGCCGTTAATCGTGCGCGAGACGCGGCCGGGTCTTGAGGTGAACGACGACGCGGGGTTGCTCGACTACATGCGCGGCACGATCCAAACGAGCTGGCACATGGTCGGCACCACCAGGATGGGCACCGATGCGGAGGCCGTCGTTGACCCGGAACTTAAAGTTTTCGGCATTGCGAATTTGCGCGTAATCGATTCAGGCATCTGCCCGACGATTCCGTCGTCGAATACAAATATTCCGTCTATCGCGATTGGCGAAAAAGGCGCGGATATGTTGCTGGCGGCGCATGCTTGAAAGTAATCGATGCCCCATCCCCACCTCGGCCCTTGAAGCGGAGAATGTGGTACGTAAAAAACGCGTTCCTTTCCCTTCAAGGGGAAGGTTGGGATGGGGATGGGTCAAAAAGCAATCTAAAAAGAAGGACTGCATATGATATTGATTGCTCGCTCACTGTTATTGCTAATTGCCGCTATACCCGTCGCCCACGCCCAACCCTACCCCTCGAAACCATCCCGCATCATCGTAGGCTTTACTGCCGGCGGCCCATCCGACATCGTTGCGCGCATCGTCGCTCAGCAATTGACCGAGAGAATGGGCCAATCCTTTATCGTCGAAAACCGGGTCGGCGCGACCGGCACCATAGGTGCCGAAGTCGTCGCTAAAGCGCCGCCCGATGGTTATGCGTTATACCTTGCGAGCCAAACCACTCATGCGGTGGCGCCTTATATGTATGCCAGGATTGGCTATGACCCGCTCAAGGATTTCGTGACAGTCGCGCGCGTCGTGCACAACCCGCTGTTGATGGTTGTTAATCCGACTTTTCCAGTTAAGACGATCAATGAATTTATCGCGCTCGCAAAAGCGCGGCCGGGACAAATCAACTTCGCCACCGGCGGCATCGGTTCCTCGCCGCATATGTCGATGGAGCTTTTCAAGAGCATGACAAAAATCGACATGGTGCCGATTCATTACAAAGGCGACGGCGCTGCGATCATCGACGTCATCGGCGGCCAGGTGCCCATGCTGACGTCCAGCATGTCAGCGCTGATGCCGTACGTGAAGAGCGGCAAAATGCGCGGCATCGCCGTGACTGGCCTGAAGCGCTCATTTGTTGCGCCGGAGTTTCCCACGATTGCGGAATCCGGCCTGCCGGGATTTGAAGTCATCACGTGGTTCGGCATACTGGCGCCCGCCGCGACACCCAGGGACATCGTCAACCGGCTGAACAGCGAGATCGTCGCATTAGTTGCATTGCCGAACGTGCGCGAACAACTGACGAAGATGGGTTTTGAGATCGTCGCCAATACGCCCGATCAATACGCAGTCTTTCTGCGCGAAGAGAACGTGAAGTGGGGAAAGGTCGTCAAGGAACTCGGGCTGCGCGCTGAATAGCGGGCGGCCTAACCTAGGGCGAAAATAATCTTCACCAGATTCGCCAATAACTAACCCGCGATAACTCCGCGATAATTTGCGCCGCCGGCAACAACGCGCGCACCACAGCGGCAAAGGTGGCCGGTAACCGCTCAGTCATTAGTTGCCGGGCTTTATATTTTGCAAACGGCGATCAGCGTCGTCGGCGGCCACGGCAGGGCGCGACTCTGCAATGGCGCAATTATGTAATCGCCAGCGTAGGAGTCCGCCTCGCCGCTGTAGACCGGCGGGTGATGACTGCTCTTGCCCGCGATTCGCTTGATCGCGCGGCCGGCTCGTGCCAGCGGGTTGTAATACGCGTCGGAGAGTTGTGCAAATAATTCACGCGCTCTTAATTTCCTCAGCCGGCCCTGATGGGTGAGCCAATGCCCGTGCAGGGAGACATCCGCGAAGTGGGCGTCCAACAACGTTTTAAACTCGCCTGCCGAGTACGTCCTGTGTTGATACCGATACAGCGGCTTGCCATGCTGGTCCGTTTTAACCAGTTCGCCGTTTGGCGTGCTCGTGATCAAGGCGCCGCCCGTAGTCAATGCCAATTTGATACCGGTGATAAATTTTTCCGGCTTGGCGAGATGCGCAAGCGTCTCGAAATTGACGATCGCTTCAAACTGCCCGCCTGGCGTCGCGCCGTCGACGAGCTGCAGGTCGCAGCACTCGAAACGCAAATTACCCGCCTCGTAATTGCGCCGGGCTTCGGCGATGGCTTCGTCGGATATGTCGACACCGAGCACTGACGCAGCACCGTGGCACGCCAGGAAGTGCGCGCCGTAGCCGCTGCCGCAGCCCGCATCTAATACTCGCTTGCCGTGACACCACTCAAGCGCCAATTCAAAGCGCTGTATGTTTTCGGCATAGCCCGCGAGCAGCGAGTCGTCTGATAACGAAATTCGTTCACTCATCGACTTTATGGCGGTGTGTAGTCATGGTTGTGATTATCGCGCCCTGATTTGCATTTGCAACCTTACTTCCGCAATTTATCGCACACCATAATCACCTGCTCACGCATTTCATAATTGTGCATACACCGATCGACATGACGTATCACCAAAGAGCGTTTGATACGCACGGGCGCACCGCCTTGTCGTCTAGTACCTACAAGACCGAGGGAGTTTGAGTAAGTGCCGGCGCATATCTTCGATGCTAGAATTTCCCCTTGTCATACGCTGTGGCCGTCACCAACAGCGTTTGTGCAGTCGCATGGCGGTCATGCGTTGTCGATCGCGGCCACATATGTTGCATTTCGAGTTCTGGAGGAGCACGTTGGCAGTAGAACCGCGTACCATTGCGTCCCGCGGGAGCGCTTCCCGAATGGGAGGTCTGCCCGGGCAGGATCGTGGCGGGGACAACTTTCAGATTGTGCATCCCGAGGATCTGCGCTTCCATTTTTTCGCGCCGTTGCTCGATGCGACCTTGCCGACGTGACAATTTTTTCTAAAGCCAGAAAGCGCTTTAAAGAAAGCATTAAGGCGCTAAAAGTGGGGGCCTTCGGAGAACGGCAGTCCGACATAAGCAGTGAATACTCGTTTCTGCGCAGGGAGCCCATCGGCTCAGCACAGGCCGTGGCCGGCGCACCGCTCAAGTCCATTAACTGGATCGTGCCGCCGTTCCCCTTCGGCGCAGGCGGTCATCTAAACATATTCAGATTTGTGCAGTTACTCGAGCATCGAGGCTATGAATGCCGGGTGGTGATCAACAGCGGCTCCTGGTTTGGCACTGCTCATGACATAAAAACCAGAATTTGCAAGTCGTTCATGCCGATCCAGGCGTCAGTTTATGTCGGACTCGAAAACGCGCCGCCGGCTTATTACACAGTAGCGACCGGATGGCAGACTGCCTATATGGCGATGCGATTTCAAGCCACGCGTTTTCGCTGCTATTTCGTGCAGGATTTCGAACCCTGGTTTTACCCGATGGGCTCGAACTACGTGCTGGCTGAGGATACGTATCGCATGGGACTGGTTGGTATAACGGATGGAATATGGCTGCGCGACAAGCTGTCCGCCGAATATGGGATGGAAGCGCATAGCGTTGGTTTTTCGTTCGACCCGCGCATTTATTTTCCGGACCGAAAAAAAGAGTCCCGGCAACGCAAGAAACTTTTTTTCTACGCCCGGCCTTCGACAGAGCGGCGGGCGTTCGAACTCGGCGTGTTGATCCTGGCCGAAGTAAAAAAGCGGATGGACGACGTTGAAATCGTGCTTGCAGGTGCCGGACTGGACGATTATGCAATGCCTTTTCAGTACACTGCGAAGGGCATTGTCCATCCCGATTTGCTCGGCGCGCTGTATCGCGGGTGCGATCTCGCATTGGTTCTTTCTTTTACTAATTTGTCTCTCGCTCCACTTGAGTTGATGGCGTGCGGCGTGCCCGTCATCAGCAATCGCGGGCCTAACACTGAGTGGTTGATGGCGGACGCATTCTGCTGCCTCGTGCGCCCGCGCGTCGCCGAGGTCACTGAAGCGATTTGCCGCCTGCTTACCAGTGAAGCAGAGAGGAGCAAATTACGCGAGGCAGGCCTGCTCAAGGCGCAGTCCACTTCGTGGGAAGAAGAGGCGGACAAGATGGCGAACATTTTCGCGACCCTGGCCAACCGCCAGCACAAGGAAGGCGGCGGCCTCATTCCATACTTTCCTGTTCATGCCGATCTGTTCAAATGCGCAGCAATGTATGTGGATCGCACTTTAAAAGGTGCAACGCCTGCGGAATTACCGGTGGAACGGCTGACCAAGTTTGATTTAACCATTAATCGCAAAACCGCGAAGGCTTTGGGACTCGCGATTCCAACATCACTTTTATCAGCGCCAACGTTGTGACCGGCTGAGCACCGTGCCCGCGTGAGTCCGAAACAGCATAAACACATTACTAGCAGTGAACGCCGCGTGTCGTTTGTGAGCCGGCCATCCCGCGAAAACCTTTTAGCAGTGAAGCCCTGTGCTGATCGTTTTCTTTTTTCTGCTATTGTTTGCCCGTTCGTAAAAAAAGGCGGATCACCTTGAAACGAATTCCCGCGATTGCGGCATTGCTCGTCTTTGCGTTGACACTTTTCGGCTGCGCCACCGGCGCCCCTTCAGGCCCGGGCTGGACCTCGCTGATCGACGGCGAAAAAGACCTCGATAACTTCACCCGCCTCGGCGAAGCGAACTGGACCGCGAGCCAGGGTGCGATCTGGGCCGATAAGAAAGCGTCGCAGGACGCC
>JANYCE010000211.1 GCA_025360445.1 Betaproteobacteria bacterium | reverse complement strand
TCAAGGTCGGCCGCCTGCAGTTTGAAACCGGTTGCTTCGGTGCAGTCGACGATTATCGGCGTTCCCCCGGCGAGTCGCACCATGTCCGGATACGACACGTAATAGGGTGCCGGCAAAATAACTTCATCTCCCGCGGTCACTGTCGCCATCAACGCATTGAAGATGACCTGCTTGCTGCCGTTGGCACACGTAATTTGGTCGCGTGTATAGGTAAGTCCGTTTTCGCGCTTGAATTTGAGCGCCACAGCGTCCTTGAGTTCAGGCGTGCCGTCGACGTTTGTATAGCGGGTCTGGCCGCTGCGCAGCGCGCGGATCGATGCTTCGATAATATTGGACGGCGTATCGAAATCCGGTTCACCGACCGTGAGCCCGATTACTTTGCGGCCGGCTAATTGGAGTTCGCGTACACGCATGGTCGCCATCGAGCTCGGCGAAGGCTTAATGCGGTTCATTCGGGCGGCAATAAAGCTCATGCTTGGGATCCTCTGTCAGCGGCGCGTGAAGTGCACTGCCGTGGTCTAATTTTATTAATCGCTCATGCTACACCAATCGGATTGGAGCTTTCGCCACCGTAAGTGCACTTGCGCCCTGGTTAGCACCACGAAGCCCGATCGACTGCAGCAAGCTGCAAGTACGCTGGCGATTTTAAGTGGTGCAGCGGCCGGGGCGCAGGGTGCGCGTGTTATAATTTCTCACGAAAAATTTCGGCAACGGATTCGAAAAACCTCCACGCGATGCTGCATCAATACCGGCGGCCGGCATGGTCGCAGAGCAAGCCAAATTCGCAAAGTGTCGCAACTTGCACATTCTGCTGAGCAACGACGACGGCTATTTCGCGCCCGGGCTCGCGATCCTGGCGGAAGCGCTCCGCACTTTCGGGACAGTAACGGTGGTTGCACCCGAGCGCGACCGCAGCGGCGCGAGCAATTCGCTCACGCTCGACCGCCCATTGAGTGTGCGCCGCGCGCCGAGCGGTTTTTTCTATGTTAACGGCACCCCTACCGATTGCGTTCACCTGGCCGTGACCGGTCTGCTCGACGAACTGCCCGATATAGTGATATCAGGCATCAACTACGGCGCGAACATGGGAGATGACACTATCTATTCAGGGACCGTGGCGGCCGCGACCGAGGGGTTCCTGCTCGGCATTCCGTCCATCGCGATCTCGCTTGTTCACGCCGCCACCGACAATTTCGGCACGGCAGCACGCGTCGCCGCTGACCTCACGCGCCGCTTCGCCGACCAACCGCTCGGCCAGCGCGCATTGCTCAATGTGAACGTGCCGGACGTGGGCTACGACGAGCTGCGCGGGTTTGAAGTGACCCGGCTGGGCAAACGTCACAAAGCCGAACCGGTTGTGAAAGCATCCACGCCGCGCGGCGGCGTCGTGTATTGGGTGGGCGCCGCGGGCAGCGCACAGGACGCCGGCGAGGGCACTGATTTTCACGCGATCGCGCGCGGCGTTGTATCGATAACGCCGCTGCAGATCGATCTCACGCACTATGCGCAAATGCAAACAATAAAAAACTGGTTCGCGTGAGCGAGCGTATCTCCGGCATCGGCATGACTTCACAGCGCACGCGCATGCGCATGATCGAGCGCCTGCGCGAGCAGGGCATCGTCAACGAAGCGGTGCTTAACGTGATGAACGAGATTCCGCGGCATATCTTCGTCGAAGAGGCGTTGGCGAGTCGCGCATACGATGACGTCGCATTGCCGCTGGGCTTTGGCCAGACTATTTCGCAGCCCTTTATCGTCGCGCGCATGACCGAGTTGCTCGCAGCCGGCGAGCCCCTCGGCAAGGTACTTGAGATAGGCACCGGTTGCGGCTATCAGACGGCGATTCTCACGAGGCTTGCCAAAGAAGTGTATTCGATCGAGCGCCTTACGCAGTTGCTCGCCATGGCGCGCAAAAATTTGCGCGAACTTCGCATCAACAACGTCCGCTTTAAGCACTCGGATGGCCATATCGGCATCCCCGAGGCGGCGCCGTTCGACTGCATACTGGTGACGGCGGCCGCCACTCATGTGCCTGCGGCGCTGAAAGAACAACTGGCGGTTGGCGGCAGGATGGTGGTGCCGATGGGGACCCGCGAGCAATATCTTTGCGTAATCGAGCGCAGCGCGCGCGGATTTACCGAGTCGAAACTCGACGCGGTCAAGTTTGTGCCGATGTTATCCGGACTTAATTAATGAAGTGCGGCGGGTGGCGTAGCGCATGCGGCATTGTCGCTCTGGCGATATTGTCGTCCATGCTCGGGTTAGAAGGTTGCATGACTTCACGCCAACCTGCGCCGGTGAGCGAGCGTAATCGCCCGCCGTCGGCGCCGATCATCGCCAAGCCTGCTCCGGCTTCTGCGCCGGCTTCTGCACCGGCGCCCGTTGCGGGTTCGGTCGAAGATCCAAGACCCGAGTTCTACACCGTCAAGAAAGGCGACACGTTGTTCACCATCGCGCTCGATCACGGTCTTGACCACAAAGACCTTCGCGACTGGAACAATCTTGAAAATCCGAATGTGATTCTGGTCGGACGGCAATTGCGTCTGCGCGCATCGACTGCTGTCATGACGACACCGCTAAAGACGGCGGCCAAGGTTGAAGGCAAGCCGGTAGGGACCGCCTTGCCGCCGGTGGCTGTCAACGAAGCCATCAAGTCGCAGCCCAAGGCAGTCAAGTTGCCTTATTCCGATCAGGCGCTCGCCCAGCTGTCAGTGCAGCCGCAAACTCAGCCGGTAGCGCCGCCGCCTGTCGCGGTGGTCGAACCACGCCCGCAGGATAAGCCGGCAGTCATTGCCACTCCTGGCGACGACGAAAAAGTTGACTGGGGCTGGCCCGCGAGCGGGAAGGTTTTAAGCACGTTTAACGAAAGCACCAACCTTAAGGGCGTTGGCATCGGCGGCAAGCTCGGACAGTCGGTGAACGCAAGCGCACCCGGCACAGTGCTCTACAGCGGCGACGGCATTCGCGGTTATGGCAAGCTCGTTATCATTAAGCACAACAAAGCGTATATCAGCGTCTACGCGCATAACAATCAATTGCTCGTAAAAGAAGGGCAGAACGTCGCCAAGGGGCAGAAAATTGCCGACATGGGCGCGAGCGATTCAGCGCAGGTCAAGCTGCACTTTGAAATCCGCCGCTTCGGCAAGCCAGTCGATCCGATAAAATTACTGCCGGCCGACCATCCGGCGTAGTGGCGGTCTGAACGCGGTGGACTAAAAACGCTGGACCAAAGACTAGACCAAACGCCGGACCAAAACGGCTGAACTGAAAGCGCTTCACTAAATGCGCCGGACCAAATTGTTTTAACTTTTATTCACGCTTGCGAAACCCGCCACCGCGCGCTGAAATGCAACCATGTCGCCGGGTTGCGGGCGATTGCCATAGCGCAAACGGATATATAAATCACTGATAGATTCGATGGCTGCCGCGAGCTCAGGATGGGCCGAAGCGGCCCGTTGGCCGAAGGCGAGGGGGCCCTCGCTCGGATGCCGAGGCATGCCGCGGCGGGCAAGCTGTTCGCAAAACCGTGCGTAAGCGGCAATCGCCGGCGCCGGGCGCAGCGCGCGCAGTTTGCGCAGCGTGAAGAATGCGAGGGCAAGCGTGATAACGCCGGTCACGGTGAACATTACGGTCAGCATGCCATGCCAGGTTGCATCGTCAATTCCGATACGGCGCATAAGCTCGCGCTGGCTTTCCACGGTATAGCCGAGCACGATCTGGTTCCACGAATTAGAAAGCGTGTCCCAGGCGAGGCGCGCACGATGCAGGAACACATAATCGCCGCGTAATGAAAATAGCAAAGGCTCCCCCTGCGGAATAGCGGCAACTGCGCCGGACTGCACCCGGCTCGGTGAAACAGCCGCCGTCGGGTCGACCCTGATCCAACCATCGTTGGTAAGCCATACTTCGACCCACGCGTGCGCGTCTGCCTGGCGCACGATCATGTAATTGCCAACCGTATTGAGTTCGCCCCCCTGGTAACCGGTTACCACGCGCGAGGGCACGCCGGCCGCACGCATGAGCACCGCAAATGCGGACGCGTAGTGCTCGCAGTAGCCGGATTTCGTCGTAAACAGGAATTCGTCGACCGGATTGCTGCCGAGCAGCGGCGGCGTCGTGGTATATGAGAATTTCTGATTGCGAAACATGCCGAGCACCGCGTTAACGTAGGCGCGATCGCTGTTCGCGCCCTTGCGCATCTCGCGCGCGAGTTCATGCGTGCGCGGGTTGGTGGTCGGCGGCATGCGCAGCGCGCGCTGCAATTCGTAACGAGGCAGCGGCGCGGCGTCCCGATACCGGAGGTGCGAAACCATGTCGTAACGCAGGCGCTGAGTAACCGGGCC
>JANYCE010000207.1 GCA_025360445.1 Betaproteobacteria bacterium | reverse complement strand
GGACACGGGTGCTTACAAGCGACATTGGGGCGCCTACGGCAAACCGCCAAGCGACGACAAGACGCCCGCCTACGATCCGGCGCAGCCGCCGTCACAGCAATTCGGGCGGCCGGTTCACTGTGTACGCTTTTCAAAAGACGGGCTCGTGTATGTGTGCGACCGCATCAACGACCGCGTGCAGATGTTCAAAAAAGACGGCACCTTCGTCGCCGAAGCGTTCTTCGAAAAAAATACGCGGCTCAACGGCTCGGTATCGGAACTCGTGTTCTCGCCCGACCGCGAGCAGAAATTCATTTACATGGCGGATGGCGTCAACAACGAGCTGCGCATTATCGACCGCGCAACCAATGAGACGCTCGCGCGCGTCGGCCGGCCGGGCCGCTTCGCAGGCCAGTTTCATGTCGTGCACAACCTCGCGGTGGATCAACAGGGCAACGTCTACACCACCGAAGTGAACACCGGCCAGCGTGTGCAGAAATTCCGGCGCGTGGGGCCCCCAGATTAAATGCGCGCTTCAAGAGAGCCCTCCTTGCGGGAAAGGGTGGAGGTGGGCGGGATCAGCTACGTTGCTCCACGGCGTCGAGAATAGTCAGGACCACAGCCTCGGTATTTGCCAAAACGTCGTTGTTCCAGAGTCTTAAGACCCTATGTCACTGAGTCTCCAGCCACGTTGTACGCCGTTCGTCTTAGGGGATCCGCTCTGCATGCTTCCGCCATCTACCTCCACGATTATCCAGCGCTCGAAACAGACGAAATCCACGATGAAGAAGCCAATCGGCTGTTGGCGGCGAAATTTCACTGCAGCGACCTGACGGCGTTTTAACGTTCGCCATAAGCGCTGTTCGGCTTCCGTCAGACTCTTGCGCAGTTCTCTCGCTCTCTTAGCATTCATACCCCCCCCCATCCCAGCCTTCCCCCACAAGAGGGAGGGAGCACTACAACAAACAATACGCAGAAAAAAGGTAGCCGCGCAGCTACCGAGTTACGAGTTTAATGCGCTCGTGCATCGCGTATCGCGTGCCACAATTTCGACGGCGTAAACGGCATGTCGAGATGCGTAATTCCGAGCGGACGCAGCGCATCGATCGTTGCGTTGACGAGCGCGGGCAGTGAACCGCTGCAGCCTGATTCACCGACGCCTTTCGCGCCGAGCGCATTGGTCGGTGTCGGCACGGGATGATCATGCACCGCGATGTCGCGCAACAAAGTCGCGCGGGGCATTGCGTAGTCCTGGAAACTGCCGCTCAGCAATTGAGCGGTCGCTTCGTCGTAGATTGCGTGCTCGCCAAAAACCTGGCCGGCGCCCTGCACTACGCCGCCATGCACCTGGCCTTCGACCAATACCGGATTAATGACATTGCCGAGATCATCAACCGCGGTATAGCTCGCGATCACCGCCCTGCCGGTTTCGGGGTCGATCTCGACTTCCGCCACATGACAGCCGTTCGGAAAAGTCGCACCGAAGCTGCCTTCCGCCACTGTATCAAGGGGATGCGGCTCCGGACCCGCGAGCGAGCGCGCCAGTTCCAGAAAGCCAAGCGAGCGATTGCCTGCGTGAAATGTGCCCTCGCTGTAGCGCAATTCATTCTCGCCGACTTTAAGTTGCGCGGCCGCATGCGCGCGCGCGCGTTCAATCAATGACTGGCCGAGCACGCGAAATGCGCTGCCGGTTCCCAACACGCCTCGCGAGCCGCCGGTGCCGCTGCCCATAAGCGTGGCGTCGGGCGGGCGTGGATGAAAGCGGATATGCGCCGTGTCAATGCCGAGCGCTTCAGCAACGATTTCGGGAAAGACGGTTTCATGGCCCTGTCCCGACGAATGCGTAACCGCATAGAGCGTGATTTGGCCGTCCCGATCGAATTTCGCAGCGACCTGATCCTTGGGCGCGCTGCCGCCGCCGCCCGCTTCGAGATAAGTTGCAATGCCGATGCCGCGCAATTTTCCCGCCAGCTCGCTTTGCGCGCGGCGCGCTGCAAACCCGTACCAGTCCGCGCGTTTTAAGGCATCTTTCATCACCGCGGAAAAATCGCCTGAATCGTACACGGTGCCGTTCGGCGTGGTGTACGGCATCGCGGAGCGCGCAATGAAATTGCGCCGCCGCAATTCGAGCGGATCAAAGCGATGTTCGTGCGCGGCAAAATCGACGAGGCGCTCGATCGCGTAGGCAACATCGGGACGACCTGCACCGCGATAGGCAGACACCGGCGTTGCATTTGTATAAGCGAGCCGCGTACGCGTATACATCGCAGGTATGCGATAAACGCCGCCCATCGTAATCGTCAAATTCTTGGTCGCAATATAAGGGCCGAACGCAGCCGCATAAGCGCCGAGATCCGCCCGATTGTCGAAACGGATCGCGAGCATGGTGCCATTCGCGTCCAGTGCGAGCTCGCCAGTCAGCGACAACGCGCGGCCTTGAAAATCGGTCATAAACATTTCGCTGCGCGTGCCGACCCATTTGACCGGGCGCGCAAGTTTTTGCGCGGCGAGCATGATTGCGAAGTATTCGGGATACGCGGCGCCGCGCACGCCAAAGCTGCCGCCGACGTCCTGGGTGACGATATCGAGCTTGCCCTTGTCAACGCCAGTGACCGCCGCCAACTGTCCGCGCATGCCGCCGATGCCTTGCAGCGGCAAATGCAGCGTGTATTTGCCGCTGCCCGCATCGAAGCTCGCGAGGCATGCCCGCGGCTCAAGCGGATTGCCGACGAGCCGCTGGCTTTCCACTGTGAGCTTGCTCACATATTTGGCGTGGCCAAAAGCTGCGGCCACGGCCTCTGCATCACCCGATTCATATTCGAATGCAAGATTGCCGGGGATGTCAGCATGCAATTGCGGCGCGCCGGCCGCGACTGCAGCGTCAAATGTAGCGGCTGCGGGAAGATCGCGATACTCGACGTCGATCAAATCGCGCGCGTCTTCAGCGATCGCCTCTGTCTCGGCGACCAGCATCGCCACCGCTTCGCCGACGAACCGCACGCGGCCCAGCGCGAGCACCGGGTGCAGCGGTTTTGCCATCGCTTGTCCATCTTTACCCGTAAAGTTGACGACATTCGGCAGCGACTTAAATCCCGCCGCACGTATGTCGTCGCCTGTGAATACAGCCTTCACGCCGGGGTAAGCAAGCGCGCGCGTGGCATCGAGACGCGCTATTTCGGCATGCGCGCGATCGGCGCGCAAAAAAACTGCGTGGAGTTGCCCGGGCAGACTCGAGTCAGCAGTGTAGCGGCCGTGGCCGGTGGTCAAACGATGATCTTCGCGACGCGACATGATGCGCTTACTTTCGTAAATAAGACGTATGGGGTAGTTCGTAGTATGCGGGAAGTGATGCGTGATGCAAGCACGCTAAGCTTTACGCCTGCCGGACAACGTAAGCGTTCAGAACGCTTTACGCCTGCCAGACAACGTAAGCGTTCAGAAGCTTTACGCCTGCCAGACAACGTAGGCGTTCAGAAGCTTTACGCCTGCCAGACGCCATAACCGGCTTCGCGCAAGGAAATCGCGAGTTCGACTTCCATTTCGCACCCGGCCGCGTAGGGCAGCGGGTTGTAGCACTCGTACAACTCGGGCAACAGACGCTGCCCGTACTTTTGCACATAACGATTCGCGCGCACGCCGGCCTTGTGCTTATCAAACCTGGAATCCGGGTCCAGCCCCGTCATGCCTACGTAAACGCAGGGCTTCGCCGGATCGTAATCGGGATTGCACTTTTTAAATTTCAGCTCGTACAGCACGTCTTTCGACAGCAGGACGACATAGACGTGATGGTGATCGCGGGCTGCCATTATGACTTCTACCCAATCTTGTACCGCAAGGGACGCAAAGGAAAAACCAAGGCAAAACAGGGCGAAGCCTCTGAGCGTCCTTGGCGTCCTTGGCGGTGAATGACCTTTTTGATTTGGCTCGCCGTAATACCCGCCTCGCGCACGACGCGGTGCCACTTCGCAATTTCATTTTTAAGAAACGTGCCGAACGCGGCCGGCGACTCGACCATCACGCGCGATCCGTCAGTGGCGAGCAGTTCGCTTAACGCGGGCGCGGCGAGTATGCGCGCGAGTTCGCGGTGCAGCCGGGCGACGATCGCAGGCGGGGTTGCCGCATGAACGACGAGTCCATTCCAGATCAGAATTTCATAGCCCGGCACACCCGACTCAGCGATGGTCGGAATCGCCGGCAGCAACGGCCAGCGTTGCGCGGTCGTCACGGCCACCATGCGTAAGCGCCCGGACTTGATGTGCGGCAGTGACGCAAAAGGATTGGTGAATGCGACCGCGGTCTCGCCGCTCAACACGGAGGTTGTCGCTAAGGCGCTGCCCTTGTATGGCACATGCAAGAGCTTGATGCCCGCCAGCAGGTTGAATAATTCTCCGCCTAAATGTGAGCCTGTGCCCAAGCCGGCCGAACCGAACGTGATATGCCCCGGACGCGCCTTTGCGAGTGCGACCAAATCCTTGACCTCACGCACGGGCAGCGCTGGATGCACGATCAGCGCGCCGGGCGCAATCGTGAGGCGTGTTAGCGGCGCAAAATCACGCATTGAGTCAAACGAAAGTTTTGGATGCAGCGATGGAGCAACGGTGAATACAGTGCTCACGAGATAAAGCGTGTGACCGTCGGGCGGCGCCTTCAACATAAGTTCGGAAGCAATGATACTGCCGCCGCCCGGCCGGTTATCAATGATGACCTGCTCGCCTAGCGCTTCGCCAAGACGATGACCGACGATGCGCGCCGCGCCGTCGTTACCGCCGCCGGGTGCCAGCGGGACGATAAGCCTGATCGACTTGGTCGGATACTGTGTTGCACCATCCGCCACCTTGTAATACCCGGCGGCCTGCGCGCCCTGCCCGCGAACGGGCCTTCGGCTAACGAGTCCGGGCGCGTCCGCCTCTGCCAGCGGGACAATTAGCCTCAGTGCGTGAGACGAGTAGTTCTGCGCATCCGCTGACTGACTCCACGCCAGCACAGCCGATGACAGAAGCAACTTGAAACGAGTCACGCAAATCACGGAATACCGCGCGTCCTGCCGCCGTCGACATTGATCGCAGTGCCGGTGATCATCGCCGCTTGCCGCGACGCGAGAAATACCGTGAGCCCGGCGATATCTGCCGGCACGACGACGCGTCCGAGCGGCACTTCACGCACGAGGTGCCGCGTCGCTTCTTCGATCGACACGCCGCGGTCGCGCGCCGTGATGTTTACCAACTCCGTCCAGCGGCCAGTGTCGGTGGAGCCCGGGCAGATTGCGTTTACCGTGATACCCAGCGGGCCAAATTCATTGGCGAGCGCTTTGGTAATCGAGAGAGTGCCGAGATTGATCGGACCCGACATGACCGACGGACCGCCCGGTTCGCGCCCGCGCGTGCCTGAGATATTGATGATGCGCGCCTGCTTCGATTGCTTGAGATAAGGCAGCGCTTCGCGCGTCATGCGAATGAGGCCGAGCGGTTTTACCGCGAAATATCGCTCCCATGATTCATCCGGTATTTCATCGAGCCGGCCGCGATACGCACCACCCGCGCAATTAACGAGAATATCCACGCCGCCGAGCGCTTTTATGCCGGCTTCAACGGCCGGCTTGATCGCAGCCGTGCCACGCTCGAGGTCGAGGGGCACGACGCAGGTGCGCAAATCTGGATACTGACTTCGCAATTCGGCGGCGAGCGTTTCACAACGCGCGATATCGCGACCGAACAAGCCGAGGTGTACGCCTTCCGCCGCGAGCGCGAGCGAAATTGCGCGGCCGATGCCGCGGCTCGCGCCTGTAACAAATGCGATCCTTCCTTGAAGCGCAAGGTCCATAAGTTTTCCTGAGGTGTTGTGCGACGTACGAAGCGACGTACTGCAACGCGCCTTGCTACTCCGCGTGCATACCCGCTGCTTTGGCAACGCGCGCCCATTTTGCCATGTCGAGCGGAATCATCCTTCGGATTTCAGCGGGCGTTTTGATGTCGACTTCAGCGCCTTCATTCGTAAAGCGCTTTTGAGTTTCGGGCATTTTCAAGTACGACCCGATTTCGGCATTGAGCTTGGCGACGATAGCGGCGGGTGTGCCGGCCGGCACCGCTACCGCCCACCAGTTGCTCGCGTCGTAACCGGGCACGCCGGACTCGGCAATGGTCGGCAAATCGGGCAGTGTCGCTGCGCGCGTGCTGCCGCCAGTCGCAATCGGCTTTAGTTTGCCGGAACGGATGTGCGGGATCGACTGCACAATCGAGCCGACCGTCATGTGTGCCTGCCCGCCCATCACGTCGATCATCGCGGGAAATCCGCCCTTGTACAGCAGGATGGTGAAATCAGCGCCCGCCAGGCTTTTAAACAATGCCGTGCCGAAGTGCTGAAAGCCGCCTGCAGTCGCCATCGTTAGGTGGCCGGGCTTTTCTTTCGCGATTGCGATGATTTCCTTGATCGAATTTACGGGCAATGACGGCCCGACCGTGAGCACAGTCGGGCCATAGCCGAGCATGGCGACCCAATCGAAAACTTTTAACGAATCGTACGGCAGCTTGCGCACGGCCGGATTCATCGTAAACGCGGCCGACGCTAACAACAGCGTGTAACCGTCGGGCGCCGCGCGCGCAACGATCTCGGTGCCGATGACGCCGTCAGCGCCGGGCCGGTTGTCGACGACGACCTGACGGCCGAGACTCGTCGTCAGATAATGGGCCACATTGCGCGCCATAATGTCGTTGCTGCCGCCAGCGGCCTGCGGGACGAGCAGGCGTACAGGGCGCGTTGGGTAAGACGGATCCGCTGCATGCGCAGTGGCACTGCTTATAATCACCATGCACAAAAATGCAATCGATTTCATGAACCCTCCTCTAAAACCAATTTTGCCGACGTCATCATAGCGCGACTCATCAACCGCCGGCAGCCTGACGATCACCCTTGGCGGCATGGACATCGCAGCTATAATCGGCGCCATCGGAGCGCCTTCTCGCTCCATTCACTGTTAGGAGTTTTATTCATGCTGACGCTTTATTTTTGCCCCGGCGCGTGCTCGACCGCATCGCATATTGCAATTGAAGAAACCGGCGCGCAATACGCCGAGAAGCCGATTTTTCTGCCGAAGGGCGAGCAAAAAACTGCCGAATATCTGAAAATTAATCCGCGCGGCAAAGTGCCGGCGCTCGATGTGGACGGCAAAATTCTCACTGAAAACACCGCGATCCTTACGTATCTTGCGACGACTTTTCCCGCGAAGAACTTGCTGCCGACGGACCCATTCGAGCAAGCACGCGGAATTTCCACGATGGCGTGGTTTTCCAATATCGTGCATCCGGCGTACACGCATTACATGCGGCCGGAACGTTTTTCCCCCGATGCCGCCGCGCAACCGGGTGTTAAAGAAACCGGCAAAAAAACGTTCTGGGCGCATCTGCAGGAGATCGACACACTGCTCGCCGGCAATGACTGGATGATGGGCAAAGACTTTTCAGTTGTAGATTGTTACGCGCTGGTGTTCTACGGCTGGGGCGTGCGCGCCGAACTGCCGGTTAAAGAACTTGCCAACTACACGGCGTTCAAAGATCGCATGTTGAAACGTCCGGCCGTTAATAAAGTGCTCGTAGCCGAAGAAAGCGTTTTACTGAAATAAGCTCCGCGTATTTTCACCTTTCCCGCGCTTGCGCGTAGGAAGGGGTTCGTCTTACAAGTTCTTCATCATTGTTCGACTGTGAGCGCTGCGTCGCGCGGACCCATAATTGCGGAAAACGAACCCGCGATATGGAGGCGACGATGAGCAGCACCCTCGACCCCGACAATTTAATTCCCACTGGTAATAAGACAACAGCCAAAGGTCACGACATAAAATCGCTTGGACCGAGCGACAGTTCGGATAGCGGATCCGACATGGCCGGTTCCGGCTTGGTCGATGACGACACGCTTAACCTTGACCGCGGCACCAACACCGATATCGAATCAGGCTCGTACAAAGAGGTTGAAGCTGGCGCTGTCGCAGACAACCTTGGGATGGACAACAACAGCGACCGGTATGGCACCGGTGAACGCCTGACTGCGGGCAGGGATTCGAGGGTGCACGTGAGTTCTGATATCAATGTTGACCGCATCGTCGGCCCCGAGGAAGCGGGCTTGGGCGGCGGACTCGACCAGGCGGAAGAAGCGCAGTTTGGAATAACCGACGAAGAGATCGCCGAAAAAGATTCAGACCGTTAGTTAAACGGCGGCTTGGGCACTTTAAGCGAAAGTCTAATCTGAAAAAATTCCCGCTCCCTTTGGAACAGGCGATATAAAAAATCTTATTACCAGCACCCTGCCACGCAATTCGCGCTGCCGTCAAACTCCATCGTGCGGCCGCTGATGGCGGGATATACAGGCTTACCTTTCACGCGGTCGATGAAGTCGCTCGTGCGCGTGCCCGCCCTGATTATTCCGCCGCTGGTCGCGCCTTCGTTCGGATGCGAAACGATAACGGCGGCCGGTTGCACAAGTTCATTCATCGCATAGGCCGCAGCATCCGAGGCGATGGCGTTGGGGCCGAGATTCATCACCGCGAGATTCACGCGATGAAAATCGTGCACCACCGTTTTCATTTCGGAGTGCAGTCCGGTGTCGCCCGACAGATATACTTTGAGCCCGTTGGTGAACTTGATTACGTAACCGCTCGGCGCACCAAGGCTTACGCTGATGTTGTCCGGCTCAAGAGTTTTCTTTTGAGCGTCCGTGAGTAACTCGCGGGAAAGCGTGCTGTCGTGAGCGGCATGCACCGTCGTGATCTCGACGCCGCGCGAAGCGCCGGCCGCCTTAACCAGCTTGCTGCCCCCGAGTTCGACCGGTGCGAGGCAAGGCGCTGCCTGCACTGCGGCAATAGCGCCACCGGGTTCTGCGCAGTTGCCGGTCGGTTTGCCGCTGATATTCTGGATTTTGCGGCCGAGAAAGAACGCCATGTTGCGGATCATGATGAGCGACGAATTTTTTGCCGCGGCGATTTCAGCCGTGGTCGAATTGGGTAGCGCAGAGATTGTTTCCGGCTTGTCGCAGGTGCCCATGTTAAGCGCGGTGATTTTTCGGTCGCCGATATGGTCGGTGTGCGCGTGCGAAAGCAGAACGACGTGAATGGTGCCCAGGCGCGGATCGTTGCCGCCCATCACTGACTGACCAGCGTCATAAAGTATGCGCACGCCGGTGGGGTCTTCGAAGATGGTAGCGCGGTCGCGATCGCACAGTTCGCCGGTATGCGTGCCGAGGGGCGTTATCTTCACGGTCTGCGAATAAGCGCTGGATGCTGCGAGCATACCCAGCAGCGCAACAAACAATCGGCTAATGTGTAATGCGGTCATCGTGCTCTCCCTTGGCGCAGGCGCTCCGCCCACAATGGTGTTCAGGGGCAGGCGAGGCGCCTGCTCTACTTTGGGTCTAATCCGCGTTTACGCTTTGTAACCCGGCTCGGTTTTGTCGAGCATGCGCAGCAACGCCTTCCATTCAGTCTTCTTCGCCTTGTAAGGCAGTTGTTTAAACTGGGCGGCGGTTTTCTCTGCTACCGCCGCAGCCGGTATGCGCAATTTTACGCCGCCCGCCATGGCATTGATCTGACTCTGACACGCACGCTCCAGGTAATACATGAGATCGAACGCTTCGGCGACCGATTCGCCGCACGCAAGCAAACCATGATTGCGCAAGATCATCACTTTGTGCGCGCCCAGATCGCGCGTGAGGCGCGCCTGCTCTTCAAGCTCGAGCGCCAAGCCTTCGTATTCATGGTAGCCGATGCTGTTGGTGAACCGCATCGCGTGCTGAGACAAAGGCAGCAATCCCTGGTCCTGCGCCGACACGGCGATGCCGGACGCCGTGTGCGTGTGCATGACGCAGAGCAGGTCGGGACGCGCGCGGCGCACCGCGCTGTGAATTACATAGCCGGCGCGGTTAATCCCGTTGCCGGTTGGATCGTCGACCACTTCGCCGTCGAGTGTCACTTTCACCAGCGTTGACGCGCTGATTTCGTCCCACAGCAAACCAAATGCGTTGATCAGGAAATGATGCTCGGGACCCGGCACGCGCGCGGAAATGTGGGTGTAAATCAGATCGGTCATACGGTAATGGGCGGCCAACCGGTAGCACGCCGCGAGATCTACCCGCATGTCCCATTCATCACCACTCACACGCTTGCGAACCCCCGACGCGCCAAGCGGATGCACACTGGAACTCATGATTTGCGCCTGTGAAATTGCCTGTGAATTATCTTAATTGACCGATGCATGATTAAGAGTGCCTTGATTAAGAGCGCCTTAATTAAGGACCCCAACCGCGTTCAACGCCATGCGCGACCGCCCCGCTTTATTTACTGCGCGGCCACAGTACACCCTGGCTACCGGCGGCGACCGGACCAATGCCCTTATACGCAAACTTCTGCACACGCTTGCCCTCGTACGTTTCGGTCGTGTAAAGATTGCCTTTGGAATCGGTCGCTATGCTGTGCACGCCATAAAACTGGCCGGGTTGCCGTCCGCCATCGCCGAAATTGGAGATTTCCTCAAGCGTGTCGCGCAAAATAATGCGCACCTTTTCGTTGGTGCCGTCGGCGAGGAAAATAAATTTCTGCTGGGGGTCTTTGGAAAAGGAGATGTCCCACGCGGAACCTGAGGCCAGCGTCTCCTTCGCGTAGAACCCTTCTTTCACGAATTTGCCGTCTGGCTGGAAAACCTGCACGCGGTTTGCCTGGCGGTCGCATACGTAAACGAGTCCGTCGTTGGTGCGCTCAACGCAATGCACCGGACTTCTGAATTGCTGGGCGGGCGGCGCCTTCGGATCGTATTTTCCGAGGTCAGCATCGTCGGGCTTGTTCCCATAGGCGCCCCAATAGCGTTTCATTTTGCCGGTATCGGCATCGAGCACGGCTACACGTTTGTTGCCGTAGCCGTCAGCGACGTAGGCCTCATTGGTTTTCGGGTCGACCCAGATCTTGGCGACTCGCCAGAAATTTTCGGGATCGTTGCTGCCCGCGTTCTTGCCGAGGCGGCCGACCTGCAGCAGGAACTTGCCGTCTCTGGTGAATTTCAAGATGTGGGCGTCCTTTTGGCCGTTGCCGCCTATCCACACATTGCCTTTGTAATCGACGTGTACGCCGTGATTGGATTCCGGCCACTCATAGCCCTCGCCCGGACCGCCCCATGCACGCACCAGATTGCCCGCCTGATCGAATACAGGCACCGGCGGCGCAGCTTGGCAGCATTCGCCCGTTTTCAGTTCCAGCGCGCGCTCGTTCGCGTGCAGCGTCGCCGCCCCACGATGGATGATCCAAATGTGATCCTGCTCGTCGACCCATACGCCGATCGTCATGCCAAGCAGCCAATGATTCGGCAGCGGCTTCGGCCACAGCGGATCGACTTCGAACATCGGCGCCTGCACGGTGCGACCCTGCGCAGTCGCCTTATTTTCAAGCACGGACTGGCCGACGCCGAGGGCGACGACGAGCGCGCACAGCACGCTCCCAATACAGAGAGTGCGTCTGGTGCGGATTTTTTGCATGTTCTCCTCCTGCGGGTTATGAACAGCGGCAACTATTCCGGTTTCAACCGGATTGTCGATTTAATTATACGCGCGGACAATTTTGCTTGTCAGTCGCCGCTTTGTCCCATTACCCTAGTTCCGCACATGAGAATAAACCCCGCGAACGGCCGCGACTGCGCGCATTCCAAGATTCTAAGGCTTGCGATGTTATGGCTCGCCGCGATCTCATTCGCAGCGTCCGCGCACGAGATCCCAAGCGACGTCAAAGTGCAGGCGTTCGTAAAGCCCGAAGGTAAAACGCTGCAACTCATGATGCGGGTGCCGCTCACGGCAATGCGAGAGGTCGACGTGCCCAAGCGCGGCCCCGGATATTTGGATCTGGCGCGCGCCGATGCCGCGCTGCGCACCGCCGCCAACTTGTGGCTTGCTGACAACTTTGATATTTATGCAGGTGCAACGAAGCTCGCGTATCCGATCGTCATCGATGCACGCGTGTCGCTGCCTTCCGACAAGTCATTCGCCACCTTTGCCGAAGCACGCGTTAATCTCGCTGGACCGCGGCTTCCGGAAACAATGGAGCTGTTCTGGAACCAGGGCCTGATGGACGTGTTGTTCGAGTACGCAATCGCGTCCGACAACGATGCGTTTTCGATTCATCCGCGGCTCGAGCGCCTCGGGCTTCGCGTTGCGATCGCAGTGCGCTTCATGCCGCCGGGCAGCGCTGAGCGCGCATTCGAGCTGCACGGCGATCCCGGCGTCGTGGCACTGGACCCGCGCTGGCATCAGGCGGCGCTGCGTTTCGTCGAAGCAGGTTTCATGCACATCCTCAAAGGCGCCGATCACCTGCTGTTCCTGTTGTGCCTCGTCATTCCGTTCCGGCGCTTCCGCGCGCTGGTCGTGATTGTCACCTCGTTCACGGTTGCCCATTCGATTACGCTCATCGCGTCGGCCTATAACTTCGGGCCCGACGCGCTATGGTTCGTGCCATTGATCGAAATGCTCATTGCTATTTCGATCGTTTACATGGCGATCGAGAACGTCATCGGCACCAACGTGCGGCGGCGCTGGATAATTACTTTCGCATTCGGACTCGTCCACGGCTTCGCGTTCTCATTCGCGTTGCGCGAGCAATTGCAATTTGCGGGCAATCACCTGCTCGCTTCACTGCTGTCATTTAATCTTGGGGTCGAACTGGGTCAGTTGCTCGTGCTCGCGGTGCTCGTTCCAATACTCGGCTATGTGTTAAAACGCGTGTTACCTGAGCGCATCGGCATCATCATCCTGTCGGTGCTCGTTGGACATACCGGCTGGCACTGGATGTTCGAACGCTACGAGCGCGTGTCGCAATTCCCGTGGCCGGCATTCGATGACGCGATGCTGGCGAGCGCGTTGCGCTGGACGATCGCACTCATCGTAATGATCGGGGTAATGTGGGCAGTCAACGCGGCGCTGCACAAGCGCGCTACGCAGAAATACAAAGTGGGCAGTTGAGCGCCGCGGCTTATTCGCGCGCGCCAGCGTGGAGCATCTTGACGCCGATAGCCGCGTGCGTGATGTTGGGCGTCGCGCTCAGCGGGATTACCGGTGGCTGGTGGACTGCCGCGTGCGGCGCGACCCTCGTGGCGTGCGTGCTGGCCGCCGTGCATCATGCGGAAGTCGTCGCGCATCGCACCGGCGAACCGTTCGGCACGCTTATCCTCGCGGTTGCCGTCACCATCATCGAGGTCGCGTTAATCGTGTCGTTGATGCTGGCCGGCGGCGACGGCAAGGAGTTGCTGGCGCGCGACACGGTTTTCGCGGCGATTATGATCGTCTGCAACGGCGTCGTGGGACTGTGCGTGCTGCTGGGCGGCATCCGCCATGGCGCGCCCAAGTTCCGCGTTGAGGGCACCAACCCGGCACTGACAGTGCTCGCCGCCCTCGCCACGCTCACGCTGGTGCTGCCGACTTTCACGACAAGTTCGCCGGGGCCGACGTTCACCTCCGCGCAACTCCAGTTCGCCGGCTTGTGCTCGCTGGTGCTGTACGGGACTTTTGTATTCATTCAGACCGTGCGCCACCGCGATTATTTCCTGCCGGATGCCGGTAGCAATGCCGACGAGCACGCGGCGCCGCCGACGGGAAGAGCAGCGCTCTGGAGTTGCGTGCTGCTCATACTGTCGCTGACCGCCGTGGTCAGCTTGGCCAAGATCCTAAGTCCCGCGATCGAACATGCATTGAACGGAATCGGCGCGCCCAGGAGCGCGGTCGGCGTGGCGATCGCCCTACTCGTGTTGCTGCCCGAAGGTCTTGCGGCGGTTCGCGCAGCGCTCGCCAACCGGCTTCAGACGAGTTTTAATCTGGCCCTCGGATCAGCACTCGCCAGCATTGGTCTCACGATCCCGGTGGTGGCGATGGTGGCGATCGTGTTCGCTTTACCGCTGAGTTTGGGCCTGGGACCCGTCGAACTGGTGCTGCTGATGCTCACTCTCGGCGTCAGCATACTGACATTCGCGACCGGGCGCACGACGCTGCTGCAGGGCGTCGTCCATCTCGTGATTTTTGCGGCGTATATTTTCCTGACGCTAGTGCCGTAGCGGCGCGCCGCTCGCACGGGCGGCTCAGAACCGGTACAGCCGCGCGGGATTTTCGACGAGTATGCGCGTGCGCGTCGCCGTATCCGGGCAACAGGTCGGCCAGATCGCCGTCGTTCGGCATTGTTTTCGTGAGCCGTCCAGACTGCGCGAGATCGAGTATCGTTTGAAATGCGGCGCCCTTGACGCCTGCTTCGACCGGCACGCCGCCGATATGATCGATCACAATTTCGAATCACGGTTTCACTTTGCGCGACACCGCGCGCGTTTGGCCGAACGTTGGCACGTAAACCGAATGGGTGCCCGGCCCACCCGCGACGATGATGCCGATTTCCGCCGGCGTCGGCGCGATCGGCACCGGCGTGTCCGCGGAAAATCCGCCGAGCTCCGCTTCGCGCGTGTGCTTCGCGCGGTCGTAATCCTTGTGGGCGAAACGTCCTGCGGGCATTTTCGATTGCTCCCAGATGCCGCGCTTCACGTCGTGCTTCGACATTCCGCCGCGCTGCAAGACTTCCGCGTGCTCGGGCGACAGGATCACCCACGGCGCGCCGGCGAAATGATAGTCGTTGCTCGTGGGATAAACGAGGCTCAGCGCAATCGCGCGCAAGAGGTCGGCGGCGTCTTTGGAATGCGAATTCATATTGAGCGTGCCGGCCGCGCCGACGACCGTGACGACGTTTTCATCCGCGTTAAAACCGCGCTCAACGTGCAGCGGCGGCCACGGATTCGCTGCCTCGTTCTCGGCGCAGCAGAACGTGTATTTGCCGGGCTGGCCGTGAGTCGCGCGGTCCATCTGGCCGGGCCGCGCGCCGCCGATGTTCTGCAGGACGAGCCGCAACGCGCGGCCGAGCGTCGCGTTCGCGCGGTTGCCCTGGCCGAGACAGTTGAGTCCTGCGTTGATGCCTAGCGACGCCGCGAGCGGTCCATTGACGATGATCCACGGCGTCGCCGAATTGGTCGTGGCCTGGATGCCCTGCAGATTGAATTTTTCGTCCGCGACCGCTTCCACCGCGGCGAGCAGCACTGGCAGATACTCGGGCCGGCAACCCGCCATCACCGCATTGATTGCAATGCGTTCGACGCTCGCCGCGCCGAATCCGGGCGCGATGTGCGCGACAATTTCGCTGCGGGCCCGGTGGGTAGCGGCGAGCATTGCGTCGACGCGCACGAGCGTAGGCGGAACGAGCGGCAGACCGTCGCTCCAGCTGCGCCGCTCGCATTCTTCGTTGAACTCATTAAAGTCGTCCGCGACCGTTATGGATGCGGCGCGTGTATCCGCTGTGCTTTGGTCATCCGTTTTGCCCGCGGTCTTGTCCTCTCCACCAACCGCGAGCCGGGCGATCTCAGCGACGAGACTCTCAGCGAGCGCGCGCACTTCCGCCCGCGTGCGCACGCCGAACGGATGCGGCATCACCGCGATCGGCAGGTCCGCGCCGCCGAGCGCTTTTAACTGCGATCGTCCGAGCGTGACGAACGCGGTAGAGCACACGACGAGCGCGGTATGGCCCTGCTTCGCCGCCTGCACACTGTCGTGGACACTCCACGACGTGCAGCCCCCTCAATCGCCGGAGCCGGTGATGACGAGATCGCACTGCTTTTGAATATCGGCGAACACTTCGCGCGATGCCGACACCGAAGCCGTCGGCTTGCGATGCCGGACCACGCGCGCGACGCCGTATCTCGACGTCATTAGCATCGCGAGATCGTCGGCGAGGAAATTAAAATTGGGTTTCGAGTTGTCGATGAAGCCGACGACCTTGCCGTGCAATGTCGCGAGCGGCTTAAACGCGCGTCCGGCCGCCGCCACTCCGGCCGGCGCCACCGGATCGAGTATGGTGAGAGTCGAACTCATATCATGCTCCTCGAGGTATCCAAGATATCGCCGGCCGCGCGCAAATGCGCGACGATCGGCCGCCACTTTGCGGTTTCGCCCACAATAAAAGCGGCAAACTCCGGCGCCGTTCCGCCACACGGGATTATGCCCTGCGCGCGCAACGCGGCACTCACGCCTGCCGAGCGCACCGCCGCCGCAACTGCCGCGCTCAATCGGCGCGTCGTCGCGACCGGCAAGCCGCGCGGTCCGGAAATACCGACCCAGTTCGTCATGTCGTATCCCGCGACGCCGGCCTCCTCTATCGTCGGAATGTCGGGCGCGATTCCCGCGCGCTCGTGCGAAGACACCGCCAGCGCGCGCAGTTTGCCGCTGCGGCAGCGCGGCAGCATCGAGACGATGTTGTTAAAACTCAAAGCAACCTTGCCCGCTTCGAGATCGCGGTATAGCACCGCAGTCTGAGCGTAGCGCACGTGGCGCATCGTCACGCCGGTCAACCGCTGAAACAATTCCGCGGCGAGATGCGGCGCGCCGCCGACTGCGGATGTCGCATAGGTAATTTCAGTCGAGCGGGCGAGCGTGATCAAATCGCCGACTGAAGCTGCCGCAAGCGACGGATGGCACGCCAGCAGCATCGGCGAGCGCGCGACGAGCGACACGCACGTTAAATCGCGCAGCGGATCGTACGCGGGTTGTGCGGACAGAAATGGCGCGATCGCATGCGTGCCCAGCGTCGCCATGAAAAGCGTCGTGCCATCCGGCGCGCTGCCGGCGACTTCGCGGGCGGCCGC
>JANYCE010000169.1 GCA_025360445.1 Betaproteobacteria bacterium | reverse complement strand
CTGCACGAGATTCGCACCGTGCAGGCGTACCGGCATGAAGAGCGCACGAACGAACGGTTCGCCGCGGCGACCGAGGCGGCGTACGCAGCGGGCGTGGATCGCATTCGCGTCAAAGCGTGGCTGATCTCGCTCGTGATGCTGATCGGCTTTTGTGCGGTCGGGGTGATTCTGTGGGTCGGCGGCCACGATGTTTTCGAGGGCCGCTTAACTGCCGGCCAGTTATCGGCGTTTGTGTTCTATGCGGCAATCGTCGCGGCCAGCGCCGGCGTAGTGTCTGAAGTGTGGGGCGAGATTCAGCGCGCAGCGGGCGCGACCGAACGGCTGATGGAATTGCTCGACACCAAGCCCGCGTTGATCGTCGTCCACCCGGCCGCCCGACTGCCCACGCAAGTAACCGGCGCAATCCGTTTTGAGGAAGTAACGTTTGCCTACCCGACACGACCGGAGACGACGGCGCTCGGACCGGTGTCGTTCACGATTAATCCCGGCGAACGTGTTGCACTCGTCGGACCCTCGGGCGCGGGCAAGTCGACCGTGTTCGCGCTCATTCTGCGTTTTTACGATCCGATGAGCGGCCGCGTTTTGATAGACGGCACCGACATCCGGCATTGCGATCCGGTCGATTTGCGGCGGGCCATCGCGCTGGTGCCGCAGGATCCGGTGATCTTTGCAGCAAGCGTGACGGAGAATGTGCGTTTCGGGCGTCCCGCTGCGAGCGATGCTGAAGTGCGAGAAGCCTGCGTGGCTGCACAAGCAATGGAGTTTATCGAGCGCCTGCCGCAGAACTTCGATACGGATCTCGGCGAGCGCGGCGTGAAATTGTCCGGCGGCCAGCGTCAGCGCATCTCGATTGCACGTGCGCTGCTCGCCGACCGGCCGATTTTATTGCTCGACGAAGCGACGAGCTCGCTCGATGCCGAGAGCGAGCGTCTCGTCGCAGCGGCACTCGAGAAACTGGAGGCTGGCCGCACCACGCTGGTCATCGCGCATCGTCTCGCGACCGTGCGTCACGCCGACCGCATCATCGTCATCGAGCGCGGCTGCGTTCACGCAATCGGCACGCATGAGGAATTGCTGCGCGCGAATGGCTTGTATGCCCATCTTGCGCGCCTTCAATTCACTGCCGACGACGAGCTCGCGGCGGAGCACCGATGGTAAATCGCAGCTTAATTGTGTATGTCGCGCTGTTCATCTGCGCTGCGCTCGCTCACGCGCAGCCAACGGTGCTGTACGAAAAACCTTCGCTCTTCGGCACCATCGTCGTGACGGAAGAGCCGGAGGGCCTGCGCGTATTGCGGTTTTCGCGGAGCGGCGCGCGGCAAAGCCAGGTGAAACCGGGCGATCCCGAGTATTTGGGATTGCCCTACGCGTCAGTCATGTTCGCCGGCCTGGCGTTGTGCGCAGAACCGCGCCGCATGCTGGTAGTCGGGCTCGGCGGCGGCACGCTGCCCATGTTCCTGCGCAGGCACTACCCCGATGCGGTGATTGACGCGGTCGACATCGATCCCGACGTAGTTGATGTCGCACAGCGTTTTTTCGGTTTCCGCGAAGATGGCGGCATGCGCGCTCACGTCGATGACGGACGGCGGTTCGTCGAGCAGGTACAGCGACCTTATGACGCGATTTTTCTGGATGCTTTTGCCAGCACCGAATTGCCGGCCCACCTGACCACGCAGGAATTCCTTCTCGCAGTGCGCCGCGCCATCAAGCCTGACGGAGTGGTGATCGGCAACCTGTGGGGCCGCAACTCCAATCCGCTTTTCGACGCCATGGTGCGCACCTATCAGGAAGTGTTCGACGAGCTGTTTATCCTCAACGTCAGCGGCGCCGACAACAAGATTCTGCTCGCTCTGCCGCGCGCCGAACCGCTAAGCCGCGCTGAGTTGGTCGAGCGCGCGCGCAGGGTGTCGACGGCCAAACAGTTCCGGTTTGACCTGGGCGAGCTGGTCAGCTACGGATACTTCCGCGCCCACGTGAAAGATCAGAACGCACGCGTGCTGCGCGATCTGGAGCAACCGCGTTAAGCACTGAGCGGTGCAAGGCAAAGGCCGAACGTATTAATGCAATTGCACCAAAAGTACCAGCCGTCCATCTGCCAGCAAATAAATGTTTGCGCGGCACACGTTATGCGAGGGTTGCAATTTATTTTGCGGCGGCTTTCGCGTTTTGTTCCGCGCGCTTCTTGGTCGCCGGCTCCTTCATCACCGCGCTGGCGATCTTGAATGCTGACGCCGCTTTCGGAAATCCGCAATACGTCGAGAGGTGCAAGAGCAACTCGCGCAGTTCGACTTCGGTGACCCCGTTGCTGACGGCGGCCCGCACGTGCTTTTCGATTTCATCAGGCACATTGAGCGCAACCAGCGCGCTGAGTGTCGCAATGCTGCGAGCGCGGGCGTCGAGCCCCGGACGCGACCATATGAGTCCCCACGCGGCCTGCACGCCGTGCTGCCACATCGGGCGCTGGAATTCGTCATTCATGCGCACTGCCGCGTCAGCGTCCACGACCGCATCGCCGAATGCCTGCCGGCGTATTTCATAACCCTTCGCGAACAGTTCGTCCTTCATCAATTCGGCGAGTTTGTCGTCCATTGCTATGCTCCTTCGTAAGAAACAAAACTTCAGCCACAGAAGGGCACAGAGAGCACAGAGAAATTCAAACGATCGATAAAATTCTTGATCAGCTTTTCTTCTGTGGACTCTGTACCCCTCAAGGAAAGTATTAAAAAGAAGATATCTGTGGTTTTTTTCAATTCAAAAGTGAAAGTTCGTAAAACTTAATCCGCTTTTAATCCCGCCGCCTTGACCACTTTTTGCCACTTCGGGATTTCGCTTTTTATCATCGTTGCGAATTCGTCCGGAGTGGTTGTGACTGGTTCGAGGCCTGCGCTCGCATACCGTTCCGCGACGGCGGGCGATTTAAGTACACGCGCGATTTCCGCATGCGTTTTGGCGACGATATCGCGCGGCGTGCCGCCGGTAAAAAGCAAGCCGTACCACACGTCGAATTCGTAATCCGCTACGCCTGCTTCCCTGATCGTGGGCAGATCAGGCGCTGCTTGCGAGCGTTTGGCGCCGGTCACCGCCAGCGCGCGGATCTTGCCGGTTGTCATATGGGGCAGCACGGTCGCGACGCCGATGATGCCCAGTTGCACTTCACCGGACAGCAGCGCGATCATGCCGGGCCCGGTGCCCTTATACGGCACGTGCACCATCGAGATGCCGGTAGTGATCTGCAACAGTTCAGTGCCGAGATGCGAAGCGCCGCCGTTGCCGCCTGACGCATAGATGATGCCGCCGGGGGTTTTCTTGGCCAGCGTTATCAGGTCTTTTAATGAACGTGCCGGCAGCGACGGATGAACGGCGAGCACGAAGGGCTGGTTCGCCACCAGTGAGATAGGCGTTAAATCCTTTTGCGTGTCATACGGCAGGTTGCGGTAGAGCGCCGGCGCAAATGTGACGTGCCCGTTGCTGCCAAGCAGCATCGTGTAGCCGTCGGCCGGCGCTCTCGTCACGAGCGACACGCCGATCACGCCGCCGCCGCCGCCGTGGTTGTCCACGATCACCGACTGGCCCCAGCGCTCGGAAAGTCCCTGTGAGACCAGTCGCGCCACGATGTCGGTGCCGCCGCCTGGAGCGACGGGCACGATCAATCTGATGGGTTTGTTTGGATACACCTGAGATTGTGCCAATGCGCAGGACGAAATCATCAGCGCAGCAGTATTGATTGCGATCGATCGAGTAAAAATGTTTATCAAAGTTCCTCCGTGTGCGGCCGCAGTATTTTATTTTGCCCGTGAAAAATATTTGCCGCTCGCGCGGTCCGCGCGGCCTTCATCCGGATCAGCTCGATCACACAAGTTGGCGCGAACGCGGCGAGTGCGCCCGCGATCGCTGCTGACAGCGACGAACCTGCGCGATAAAAGCGCACGACAACGACGGGTTCAGGTTTTAGAATGCGAGTTGAAAAAAATGAGGGGCCGACGTCACCGGCGCACCCTAAACGAAACGAGTCGAGGAGTATAGCAATGACATTAGTGAAGTCGAACGCATCTCTGAAGATGGTGCCCAGAAATGACGTCAAGCAGAACATCACGCTTGCCGCGATTAAAACGATGGCGGAGCGCGTCAAGAACTGGGGAAAATGGGGGCCTGACGATGAAATCGGCACGTTGAATTACGTGCAGGCCGGCGATCTCACCGCCGCGGCGAAATTGGTGAAGCGGGGTGTCTCGTTTTCGCTCGGGCTCGACTTTAACCAGGACGGGCCGCAGCGCACCGGCTGGGGCGGGCGCTTCAATCCGATACACACGATGCTTGCGACCGGCACGGACGCGGTCGCCGGCCGTCACGATAAAGCAGGTCTGCGCTATGCCGATGACATGGTGACTATGCCTCTGCAATGCGGCACGCAGTGGGACGGCCTCGCGCACATTTTCTACGGCGAGACGATGTGGAACGGCTACGACGCGCGGCTCGTCGATTCGACTGGCGCCCAGAAAAACGGCATACACAAAACGCGCGCGAAAATGGTGGGGCGCGGCGTGCTGCTCGACATTCCGCGTTTTAAAGGCGGCGATTATCTGGAAGACGGCTACGGCATCGGCAATGACGAGCTCGATGCCTGCGCGAAAGCGCAGGGCGTCGAAGTGCGGCCCGGCGATTTTGTGATCGTGCGCACCGGCCAGATGGAGCATTGCCTCGCGCGCGGCGATTGGGGCACGTATTCGGCGGGCGACGCACCGGGACTCAAGTTCGAAACCGCCGAGTGGATTCATCGCAAACAGATCGCGGCAATTTGCCTTGATACCTGGGGTTGCGAAGTGCGGCCGAACGAAAGCACCGAAGCGTTTCAGCCCTGGCACTGGATCGTGATCCCGATGATCGGTATTACGATGGGCGAGATTTTTTATCTGAAAGACCTCGCCGTCGATTGCGCGCAGGACAAGGTTTACGAATTTCTGTTTTGTGCGCCGACGCTGCCGATCACGGGGGCGGTCGGCTCGCCGATCAATCCAATCGTGCTGAAGTGAGTTATTCCCCTCCCTTGCGCGTGCAATGCGCAAGGGTCAGAGTGGGGGCAGGGTTTTAAAAATTGCTGTGAAAGCAGAGCATTGACTACGCAACGCATGCCGACAGTCTTCATTGGGCACGGCAACCCAATGAATACATTTGCCCGTAACCGCTATACGGACGCGTGGCGCAAACTCGGCGGCGAGTTGCCGCGACCGGCGGCCATAGTGGCGGTGTCGGCACATTGGTATTCGCCCGGCACCGCGGTGACCGCCATGGCGAAGCCGCCGACCATTCACGATTTCGGCTCGTTTCCGCAGTCGTTGTTCGATTTTCAGTACCCGTCGCCGGGCAGTCCGGAACTGGCACGGCGAGTGCGCGACCTGCTCGCGCCGACCGTCGTGCGCGAAGACGATAAGTGGGGCCTCGACCATGGAACCTGGTCAGTGCTCGCGCATATGTATCCGAATGCTGATATTCCAGTCGTGCAGTTGCGCATCGACTCCACGCAGCTACCGGCGTTTCATTACGAAATGGGGCAGCGCCTCGCACCGTTGCGAGAAGAAGGCGTGCTCGTTGCGGGATTCGGCAATATCGTGCACAACCTGGGCGAGCTCGACTGGAACGACGATGCGCGGCCGCTCGATTGGGCGGTGCGATTCAACGACGCGGTGCGCGAGCGCGTGCTCAAGCGCGATCACCAGCCGCTCGTGGAATACGAGAGTCTCAGCGACGACTCGCGTCCGTCCATCCCGACGCCCGAGCATTATCTACCGCTTCTCTACATACTCGGTGCGCAGAGCGATAACGACGCTGCTTCGGTGGTGGTCGACGGCATTCAAAATGCATCGATCAGCATGCTGTCCGTAGTCATTGGAGGTTAAATAAATGCAAGCCACGAAAGCGATAGCGGTCTTCGAGATTGGACACTCCGAGGCCCAAATTGCGAGGCGCGTATCCCGCTCTTGCTGTGTGTTCTCCGCGTTTGCCACGGGCTTGGGCGCGTGTCTTATAGTAAGTTCGGTGGCTGCCAACGCGCAGGCCCAAACTTATCCCACCAAACCCATTCGCCTTATTATCGCCAATACAACCGGCACTTCAGACGATACCCTCGCTCGAGTGTTGGGCGTGCGGCTGGGCGAAGAACTCGGCCAGCAGGTGGTATCGGATAATCGCGGCGGCGCTGGCGGTCTGATCGGCGCTGAAATAGTCGCCAACTCGCCGCCCGATGGTTACACGCTGCTCATCAGCTCAACGGGCATGCAGGTCATCACTCCGCAGATATACAAGAAACTCAACTACGACCCGGTAAAGAGTTTTGCGCCGCTTTCGCTCTTCGCCGTTACCCAAAATCTCCTCGTGGTCAATCCGACGCTGCCAATTCACAGCGTGAAGGAATTGATCTCTCATGCGAAGGCCAATCCGGGCAAGCTCAACATGTCGAACGCGGGTGCGGGTTTTCAAAGCCATCTCGCCGGCGTGCTGTTCGTGCATGCGACCGGCATCGACGTGCATCAGGTGCCGTACAAGGGCGGCGCATCGCTGATCGCGGTCATCGGCAACGAATCGCAATTTACGATCGCGCCGAGCCCGGCAGTGATGGCACACGTGCGCTCGGGTCGCATGCGTGCGCTCGCCACCGGCGGCGAGAAGCGTTCGCCGCAAACCCCTGACCTGCCGACGATCAGTGAAGCGGGCGTGCCGGGTTATGTGTCAACGGGATGGGCCGGATTGATGGCGCCGAAAGGTATTTCAAAGCCGGTCTTCGACAAGCTTTATGCAACACTCGTGAAAGTCGTCAATCAACCGCAGACGCGCGAACTGCTCGAGCGCCAGGGCGGCGACCCGGTCACGACCACGCCCGCTGGATTCGTCAAATTCATCAACGAGGAATACACGCGCTTCGGTCAGGCCATCAAACTCGCTAATTTAAAAGTCGAGTAAGCAATAACGGGGGCGCAGTCGTATTCGCCGCTTGCGCCATTGCGTTAAACTCTGTGGTCCATCAAAAAAAAGCAGGGAACGCAGCATGCTGATCGTCGATTCGCAAGTGCACATCTGGGGCGCTGACACGCCGCAACGTCCGTGGCCCAAGCGCGCGCCGCCGCAGCGCCCGATCCCTCTCGGCGCCGACGATTTGCTGCGCGAGATGAATGAAGCCGGCATCGATCGGGTAGTGATCGTGCCGCCGTCATGGGAGGGCGACCGCAACGATCTCGGCGTCGCCGCCGCGGCCGCGCATCCTAATCGCTATGCAGTAATGGGCCGGCTCGATCCGCAGGACCCACAGTCACGCGGTCAGCTCGCTACCTGGCGC